>NZ_JAAQQT010000695.1:0-5671 GCF_011742065.1 Aquabacterium sp. A08 | reverse complement strand
CTGCTGATCGCCGCGCCCCGGGTGCTGCTGCTGGACGAACCCTACGCCAGCCTGGACCTGCCCGGCCAGGCGCGCCTGCACCGCGAAATCGACCGGGTGCCACAACAGGTCATCGTCTCCACCCACGTGCTCGACCACGTGCGCCACTACGCCCGCGTGGTCTGGCTGGACCGCGGCCAGGTGCGTGGCGACGGCCCCGGCGCCGAGGTCTGCGCCGCCTACGAAGCGGACGTGGCGCGTCGCGCCGCGAGCGACCGTGCGTAGCCTGTACAGCGAACACCCCACCTGGCTGCACCGTGTGCCGGCCGGGGCCAAGCTGCTGGTGCTGGCGCTGTTGGGCACCGGGCTGTTCCTGACGCAGCAACCGGCCTGGCTGCTGGGCGCGGCGCTGGCCAGCACCGCGGTGTTCGCCTCGCTGGGGCGGGCCACGGCCGGGGTGCGCAAGCTGGTGCTGGCCATCGTGTTGGCCGGGGGGCTGATCGCCGGTTTCCACGCCCTGCTGGGCCAGCCACTGCTGGGGCTCACCAGCGCCCTGCGCCTGTGCAGCGTGGCCCTGCTGGGCACCACGCTGACGCTGACCACGACCCAGTCCGACCTGCTGCAGGTGCTGGAGTGGCTGCTGGCACCGCTGGCGCGGCTGGGCTTGCGGGTGGACCTGCTGGCGCTGCAACTGGCGCTGATGCTGCGCTTCACCGAACACTTCTTTGTGCTGTGGAAGCGGCTGGACGAGGCGCACCGCCTGCGCACCGGCCGCGCCGGCGGCTGGCGCATCCTGGCGCCACTCATCATCCAGACCCTGGTGTCGGCGCGCCGCGTTGCCGATACACTCCACGTCCGTCTGGGGCCTTGACGCGCGCCCGCGCTGGCCCCGCTGTTTCACCGGAACCCGATGCCCATGAACCCCGCTCGCCACTCGTTTGCGCTGGTCGCGCTCTTCGCCGCCCTGCTGGCCGTCTTCGGCCTGGTCCCCAAAATCGACCTCCCCCTGGGCGTGCCCATCACCCTGCAAACGCTGGGGGTGATGCTGGCCGGCTGCGTGCTGGGTCCCAAGCGCGGCCTGCAGGCGGTGCTGCTGTTTTTGCTGGCGGTGGCATTGGGGCTGCCGCTGCTGTCGGGCGGCCGCGGTGGCCTGGGCGTGTTTTTTGCGCCGTCCAGCGGTTACCTGGTCGGCTGGACCGCCGGTGCCCTGGTGACCGGCTGGGTCATGTCGCGCCTGCCCAGCCACACCCCGCGCCTGGCGGCCTTCGGCGCCTTTGCTGCCGCGGCGGTGGGCGGCCTGGGGGTGGTGCACCTCAGCGGCGTGGTGGGTCTGGTGCACCTGGCCCACCTGAGTTGGTCGCAGGCCCTGATGGGCACCCTGGTGTTCGTGCCGGGTGACCTGGTCAAGTGCGCCCTGTGTGCCCTGGTGGTCCACACCATCGCCCGCGGCCTGCCCGATTGGCGTTTCGGCGGCCGCGCCAGCCTGTGACCCGGCCGGCCGTGGCCGACCTGGTTCACGCCCCGCTGGCGCACTGGGCCGCGGTGCAGCCCGACCGCCCGGCGCTGGACGACGGCCGGCACACCCTGAGCTACGCCCAGCTGCACCGGGCTGTGGCCCAGGCCGCTGACCGCCTGGCGCGCGAGCGCGCCCCGGCCACCGTTTTCACCGACCCCGACAGCGGCCCGCTGGACCAGGTGGTGGCCCTGTTGGCGGCCGTGGCCAGCGGCCGTTGCGCCGCCGTCTGCGACCCCGACTGGACCCCGGCGGTGCGCGAGGCGGTGCGCCGCGCCGTGGACCGCGACCCGGCCGACCCGCCGCCGCCCCGACCGGACAGCCCGTTCTACATCGGCTTCACCTCGGGCAGCACCGGCCTGCCCAAAGGGTTTCGGCGCCACCACCGGTCCTGGACCGAGAGCTTTCGCACCTGCCTGGACACCTTCGGCCCGGCCGCCGCCGGCCGCATCCTGGCCCCCGGCCGCGCGGCCCATTCCCTGTTCCTGTTCGGCATGCTGCTGGGCGTCTGGAGCGGGGGTGGCGCGGTGCTGCAAGACCGTTTTTCGGCCGCGCGCGCGCTGCAGGTGCTGCGCGCCGGCGACACCCCCACCCTGGTGGCCGTGCCCAGCCAGTTGGTGATGATGTTGGAGTGGGCCGCCCGGCGCGGCGCGGCGCCCATCGAAGGCGTGCGGCTGGTGCTGATCAGCGGGGCGCGCTGGATGCGCCACCGCACCGCCGAACTGCAGGCGCTGTTTCCCCAGGCCCGCCTGGTGGAGTTCTACGGCGCCTCGGAAACTAGCTTCATCGCCTGGATGGACGCCGACCCCCACGCCCCGCCCAGTGCGGTGGGTTGGCCCTTTGCCGGGGTGGACATCGACATCCGCCCCGTGGCCGACGCCGGCCCCGACGGCTTGCTGTACGTGCGCAGCCCGATGCTGTTCAGCGACTACGTGGGCCAGGCCGGCGACGCCACCCAGGCCTGCCGCGACGGCGACTGGCTGACGGTGGGCGACATGGGCCATTGGGACGCCCAGGGCCGGCTGTGCCTGGTGGGCCGGCAAAACCGCATGCTGGTGACCCAGGGCAAAAACCTGTTCCCCGAGGAGGTGGAAACCGTGCTGGCGGCCCACCCGGCACTCGCCGCCGCGTCGGTGCAGGGGCTGGCCGACCCGGTGCGCGGCCAGCAAGTGGTGGCCTGTGTCCAGCCGCTGCCGGGCGCTCCGGCCCCCACAGCGCAGGCCCTGCAGGCCTGGTGCCGCGAGCGGCTGGAGGCCTACAAGGTGCCCCGGCGTTTTTACCCCTGCCCCGACTGGCCGCAGACCGCCAGTGGCAAAACCGACCACGCGGCCCTGGCCCGGGCCTTGGCGGCACAGGCGCACGCCCCCACGCCATGCTGGACGGTCTGGCCCTGATCGCCGGCTGGGCGCGCAGCCCGGTGGCCCCCCGCGGCGGCGCCCTGGCGGCGCTGACGCCGCACCAGCTGGCCGCGCCCGTGCTGCAAGCCTTGCTGCAGCGCGCCGGCTTGCCCCCGGCCGCGGTGGACGCGGTGGTGCTGGGCAACGCCCTGGGCGCGGGCGGCAACCCGGCCCGCCTGGTGGCCCTGGCCGCCGGCCTGCCCGAGCGCTGTGCCGCCCTCACGGTGGACACCCAGTGCTGCGCCGGCCTCGATGCCCTGGCCGTGGGCGTGGGCCTGCTGGCCTCGGGGCAGGCGTCGGTCGTGGTGGTGGGCGGGGTGGAGGCCTGGTCGCGCGCGCCGCTGCGGGCCCACCGCCCGCTGTCCCCCAGCGCCGAGCCGGTGCCTTACGAACGGCCCGCCTTCGCCCCCGACCCGGCGCACGACCCCGACATGCTGGTCTCGGCCGCCCGCCACGCCGCCGCCCACGGCGTTGCCCGCGCCGCGCAGGAGCACTACGCCTTGCTGAGCCACGCCCGCGCGCTGGCGCAGCGGGCGGCCCTGCGCAACGAAATCGTGCCTGTGGCCGGGCTGGACCACGACGCCTACCCGCGTCCGCTGACGCCGGCCCGCGCCGCGCGCATGCCGGCGCTGCGCCCCGAGGCCCACCTGGACCCTGACCAGGCCACCGCCCTGACGGCGCTGACCGTGTCGGCCCAGGCCGACGGCGCGGCGCTGGTGCTGCTGGCCAGCCCCGCCGCGGTCGCGCGCTGGGGCCTGTCCGTGCGCGCCCGCTGGCGCGCCAGCGCATCCGTTGGGGGCACGCCCGACACCCCGCTGCTGGCGGCCGAACGGGCCGCCACCGAGGCGCTGCGACGCGCCGGGCTGGCCGGGCCGGCGGCGCTGCACACGCTGGAACTGCACGACGCCTTTGCCGTGCAGGGGCTGGACTTCTGCCAGCGCTGGGGCCTGGATCCGGCCCAACTCAACCGGCGCGGTGGGGGGCTGGCGCGGGGGCACCCGATCGGGGCATCGGCCGCGGTGGCGCTGGTGCGGGTGCTGGCCGACCTGTGGGCCGATGGCCGGCCCGGCGACTTGGGGCTGGCCGCGGTGGCCGGCGCCGGCGGGCTGGGGGCGGCGGCGGTGGTGCAGCGTGGCTGAGGCGCGGCTGAGGCGCGCTATTCGATGACGCGAAAGTACTCGTCCAGCCCGCAGCGGCTGGTGCGGGTCTGGTTGACCGGCGCCGCGGGGTCGGCGAGGCCCAGCGCCAGACCGCAGACCACGGTGTGGTGCGCGTCCAGCCCGAGTTGCTGGCGCACCTGTTGCGGGTAGGCGGCCAGCGCCCCGACGGCGCAGGTGGCCAGGCCCTGGGACTCGGCGGCCAGCATCAGGCCATACAGGGCCATGCCCAGGTCCATGTAACCGCCCGGGCCGAAGGCGTGTTCCAGCGTGACGACCAGCGCCACCGGCGCGTCGAAAAAGCGGAAGTTGCGCTCGAACTGCGCGTCGCGGCCGGCGCGGTCGTCGCGCGCCACGCCCAGGGCACCGTACAGCGCCTGGGCCGACGCCACCTGGCGCCGCTTGAGCGCCAGCGGCATGGGCTGGGGGAAGTAGCTGTAGTCCTCGGCCTCGGTGTGGCCGCTGCGCCAGGCCTGCACCAGCGCGTCCGACAGGCGCTGCCGCGCGCCCCCGCGCACCGCCGTGAAGTGCCCGGGCTGCAGGTTGGCGCCGCTGGGCGCGCGCCGGGCACTGGCCAGCAGGGCGTGCAACTGGGCGTCGGGCACCGGGGTGGGCAGGTAGGCGCGGACCGAACGGCGTTGCGCGGCCAGCAGGGCGTGGGTGTCGGTGGGGTGGGGGCTCACGGGAATCCAGGGCGGGGGGCGTCCGGTTGCCACGGCGCGGTGGCGCGGCTGGCGGAAGCTCAGGGATTCGAACCCTGGAGCCCTTGCGGGCTGCCGGTTTTCAAGACCGGTGCAATCGACCACTCTGCCAAGCTTCCTGCATGCGCTGCGATTGTAAGCGGTGCCCATGCCCGGCCCGGCCCCGGGCCCCGCGCCGACGGCGTGTCAGCGAAACCCGACACGCGAAACGGCGCGTTTCCGACTCCAGCGGGCTGCGCGCTTGCCTACAGTGAATCCACTGTCTCGCCAAGTGTCGCGGTCTGATCCGCAGGAGGGTTTCTTCATGTACCAAAGTGCTGTGTCGGAAGTGTCTGCCGTTCCCGCTGTTCCCGCCCTGGCCCGTGTGGCCGCGGCCCCAGCCCACCACCCCGGGGTGCGCCGGCACCGCGTCAGCGAGGCGCTGCCGTTCACCGTGCGGCTGGCGCAGGCGCCGGCCGACCTGGAGAAGGCGGTGGCCATTCGCCACGCCGCCTATGCCCGCCACCTGGCCCCGAGCATGACGGCCGCGCTGCAGCGGCCCGAGGCCCTGGACCACGCCCCTGGCGTGGCGGTGTTGCTGGCCGAGTCCAAGTTGGACGGCTCCCCGCTGGGCACCATGCGCATTCAGACCAACGCCCACCGTCCGCTGACGCTGGAGCAATCGCTGACCCTGCCCGACTGGATGGCCGGCCACGGCCTGGCCGAGGCCACGCGCCTGGGCATCACCCAGGACAAGGTGGGTCGGGTGGTCAAAACGGTGCTGTTCAAGGCCTACTACCTGTACTGCCTGCTGCACGACATCCGCTACATGGTGATCACCGCGCGCGCGCCGATCGACCGCCAGTACGACCGGCTGCTGTTCCAGGACGTGTACCCCGGCATGGGCTACGTGCCGCTGGCGCACGTGTTCAACCTGCCGCACCG
>NZ_JAAQQT010000694.1:12382-15104 GCF_011742065.1 Aquabacterium sp. A08 | reverse complement strand
GCCGGCCTGATGGCCTGGGCCAGCGAGGCCCTGCTGCGCCACCGCATCGACGACGCGGTGGGCGCCATCCCGGCGCACCTGGTGGCCGGCGTCTGGGGCACCCTGGCGGTGGGGCTGTTCGGCGACCCGGCGGTGCTGCAGACCGGGCTGGGCCGCTGGGAGCAGCTGGGTGTGCAGGCGCTGGGCGTGGCGGTGTGCGGCGCCTGGTGCGTCAGCGTGACCTGGCTCTGCCTGCGGCTGTGGGGCCTGGGCGGCGGAGGCCTGCGCGTCGGCGCCGAAGAGGAACGGACCGGCCTGAACGTGGCCGAACACGGCGCCCGCACCGAGCTGATCGACCTGTTGACCGCGATGGAGCGGCAACGCTTGTCGGGCGACCTGCGCCAGCGCGTGCCCGAAGAAGCGTTCACCGAGGTCGGCCAGGTGGCCCAGGCCTACAACCGGGTGATTGCCGCGCTGGAGCAGGCCACCCAGCGCACGCTGGCGGTGGTGCGCGACATGCGCGACGGCATCGTCACCTTCACCCACGACGGGGTGCTGACCAGCCTCAACCCCGGCGCCGAGAAGCTGCTGGGCGCCAGCGCGGCGCAGGCCACGGGTCGCCCCTTTGTGCAGGTGCTGCGCGAAGCCGGCCACCCCGACGCGCTGGACCCCGAACGCCTGTGCCGCCCCGGGGCCAAATTGGAGTTGCGCATCGCCCGGCCCGGCAAGCCCAAGCAGTACTACGAGGTGTCGGTCAGCGAAAACCACCAGGACGCGGAACTGCGCTTCACCGGGGCGGTGCGCGACATCACCGAACGCAAGGCGGTGGAGGCGCAGCTGCACCGGGAACGCGACCTGGCCCAGGTCACGCTGGCGTCCATCGGCGACGGCGTCATCACCACCGACGAGGCCGGGGTGATCCAGTACATCAACCCGGTGGCCGCGCGCCTGACCGGCTGGCCCATGCACCAGGCGCGGGGCCAGCTGATCACCGCGGTCTACAACCTGCAGGACGAGCACAGCCGCCAGGCGCTGCCCAACCCGGTGCGCGAGGTGCTCAAGCGCAGCCAGCCGCTGCCCCGGCGCGAACACGCGCTGCTGCTGCGGCGCGACCAGGACAGCGTGCCGGTGCTGGACACGGCCGCCCCGATCCGCTCGCGCGACGGCATCCTGATCGGGGCGGTGCTGGTGTTCCACGACGTGACGGTGACGCTGAACCTGGCGCGCGAGCTGACCCACCAGGCCACCCACGACGCGCTCACCGGCATCCCGAACCGGCGCGAATTCGAACGCCGCCTGTCCGAACTGCTGGCCCGCCCGGACGCCTCCAGCCGCGAGCACGTGCTGTGCTACCTGGACCTGGACCAGTTCAAGATCGTCAACGACACCTGCGGCCACGTCGCCGGCGACGAGCTGCTGCGCCAGGTCACGCAGCGGATGCGCGGCCTGCTGCGCGCGGCCGACACCCTGGCCCGGCTGGGCGGCGACGAGTTCGGGCTGATCCTGCAAAGCTGCCCGCTGGAGCGCGCGCTGCAGCTGGCCAACACCCTGCGCGAGGCCATCGCCGACTTCCGTTTCGGCTGGGAAGGCAAGTCCTTCTCCATCGGCGTGTCCATCGGGCTGGTCTGCATCGACCAGACCCAGCGCGACCTGGGCCTGCTGCTGGCCTGCGCCGACGCGGCCTGCTACGCCGCCAAGGAAAGCGGGCGCAACCGGGTGCACGTGTACCAGGTGGACGACAGCCGGCTGATGGAGCAGCAGGGCCAGATGCAATGGGTGTCACGCCTGCAGTCGGCGCTGGACCAGGACCGCCTGCGGCTGTACGTGCAGCCCATCGTGCCGCTGTTCCCGGCCCCAGGCGACCAGACCCATTTTGAAATTTTGGTGCGGCTGGAGGAAGACGGCAAGGTGGTGCTGCCCGGCGCCTTCCTGCCCGCGGCCGAACGCTATGGGCTGATGGCGCGCATCGATCAGTGGGTGGTCAACAACACGCTGGCCTGGATGGGCGACCGGCTGCGCCAGCAGGGCCGCCTGGACGGGGTGTACTGCATCAACCTGTCCGGGGCGTCGCTGTCGGACGAGCGCTTCCGCCAGAACCTGCACGCCAGCCTGGAACAGCTGCAACTGCCGCGCGGCGCGGTGTGTTTCGAGATCACCGAGACCGCGGCGGTGGCCAACCTGTCCAAAGTGGTGCATTTCATCGGCGAGGTGCAGCAGCTCGGCTGCCTGTTCGCGCTGGACGACTTCGGCAGCGGCCTGTCGTCCTTCGCCTACCTGAAGAACCTGCCGGTGGACTTCCTGAAGATCGACGGTGGCTTTGTCAAGGACATCGAATCCGACCCGATCGACCTGGCCATGGTGCAGGCGATCAACGCCATCGGCCACGTGATGGGGCTGAAAACGATCGCGGAATACGTGTGCAGCGAGGGCATTCTGGAACGCGTGCGCGAGATCGGGGTGGACTACGCCCAGGGCTTCCACCTGGGCGAGCCGCGCCCGCTGGTGGACATGGCGCAGGTGCGGCTGATGCCGCGCTGAAGGCTCAGGCCCGGGGCAAGGCGTCGGCCAGGTGCAGTTCGTCCCAGCGGCTGGCCTGCCAGGCGCCCTGGGTGGCGCCCGAGCGCGGCAGCAGCAAGGCCTGCGCCAGCGGGGCCAGGGGCACCGCCGCCGGGTCCACCAGCAGCACCAGCGGGGCCTCGTCGCCCGCCAACTGGCCAACCCAACCCAGCGCCAGCAGGGTTTC
>NZ_JAAQQT010000694.1:6843-12332 GCF_011742065.1 Aquabacterium sp. A08 | reverse complement strand
CGCCGGGCAATGCCGGCCAGCAGGCTGGGCAGGTAGGCCGTGACCACCGCGCCCAGCAGCACGATCACCCAGGCCAGGTAGAGCCAGATCAGCAAAATGGGCAGGGTGGCGAAGGTGCCGTACACCACCGAATAGGTGGGCACGCTGGCCAGGTACCAGGCCAGCAGCTTCTTGGCGCTTTCCAGCGCCAGCGACACGAACAGCCCGCCCGCCAGCGCGTGGCCCCAGCGCACCTGGGCGTTGGGCACGTAGCGGTAGAGCGCCGCGGTGGCCACCACCACGGTGACGAATTCCAGCACGTCCAGCGCCACCAGCACGCCGCCGTGCAGGCCCGCCACCCAGCCGCGCGAGGCCGACACCGCGTAGGAACTCAGGCTCAGGCTGAGCCCGACCAGCAGCGGCCCCAGGGTGAGCAGCGCCCAGTAGACCAGCACCCGCTGGGTGAGCGGCCGCAGCTTGCGCACGCGCCAGATGTCGTTGAGCTTGCGGTCGATGGTGAGGATCAGCGCCAGCGCCGACACCAGCAACACCAGCGCCCCGGCCCAGCCCATCTGCCCGGCCTTGTTGGCGAACTGCAGCAGGTAGTTCGACACCTGCCGGGCGATGTTTTCCGGCACCAGGCTCTGCACCAGCCACTTCTGCAGCTGCGCCTCCATGCGGCCGAACATGGGAAAGGCGCTGAAAATGGCCAGCGCGACGGTGAACAGCGGCACCAGCGAAATGGTGGTGGTGAAGGTCAGGCTGCCGGCGGTCACGCCCAGGCGGTCTTCGCGGAAGCGCTCGCGCAGGGTGCTGGCGGTGGTGGCCCAGGGGAAGACGCGCAGGTCCGCCCACAAGCCCTGGGCGCGCTGGCGCAGCCGTTCGACCAACCCCTGAAATCCTGTGGTGCCTCGCATCCCGGTATCATGCCACCGACCCCCGCCCCACCATGACCGACTCCACCCACCCCGCCCCCACCGCTCCCCGCCCGGCCAGCGCCGCCGCCCACTGGACCCGCAGCCTGGCCGTGGCCAGCCTGCTGGCGCTCATTGCCCTGGGCCTGGCCTGGGAACTGTGGCTGGCGCCGCTGCGCGAAGGCGGCTCGTGGTGGGCCATCAAGGTGCTGCCGCTGACGCTGCCACTGGCCGGGCTGCTCAAGCACCGCATGTACACCTACCGCTGGCTCAGCCTGCTGGTGTGGCTGTACTTCACCGAAGGTGCGGTGCGCGCCTACAGCGACACCGGCCGGTCGGCCACGCTGGCGCTGCTGCAGTTGCTGCTGTGCGTGGTGCTGTTCACCGCCTGCGCGCTGCACGTGCGGCTGCGACTGCGGGCGGCCAAGGCCGCCGCGGCGCCGGCCACTTAAAATCCCGACCCTGGCCCATCCAGGCCCCCACGATTGCCCCCATGGCCGACACCGCACGCCCCACCCGCCACCCCTACGAAGACTTCATGCGCCACGTGTTCGAGCACGGCGTGGCCAAGGGCGACCGCACCGGCACCGGCACCCGCAGCGTCTTCGGCCACCAGATGCGTTTTGACCTGAGCGCAGGCTTCCCGCTGGTCACCACCAAGAAAGTGCACCTGAAAAGCATCGTCCTGGAACTGCTGTGGTTCCTGCGCGGCGAGCGCAACGTGCGCTGGCTGCAGGAGCGCGGCTGCACCATCTGGGACGAATGGGCGCGCGAAGATGGCGATTTGGGCCCGGTGTACGGCATGCAGTGGCGCAGCTGGCCCACGCCCGACGGCGGCCACATCGACCAGATCGCCGAGGTGGTCCAGCAGCTGAAAACCAACCCCGACAGCCGCCGCATCATCGTCAGCGCCTGGAACGTGGCCGAACTGGACCAGATGGCGCTGATGCCCTGCCACGCCTTCTTCCAGTTCTACGTGGCCCCGGCCACCGAGCCGGGTGGCAAGGGCAGGCTCAGCTGCCAGCTCTACCAGCGCAGCGCCGACATCTTCCTGGGCGTGCCCTTCAACATCGCCAGCTACGCGCTGCTGACGCACATGCTGGCGCAGCAGTGCGACCTGGACGTGGGCGACTTCGTCTGGACCGGTGGCGACTGCCACATTTACAACAACCACTTCGAGCAGGTGGCGCTGCAACTGAGCCGCGAGCCCCTGCCCTCCCCGACGCTGCACCTCAAGCGCCGGCCCGCGTCGATCTTCGACTACGAACTCGACGACTTCGAGGTGCGGGACTACCAGCACCACCCGGCCATCAAGGCGCCGGTGGCGGTGTGACGCCCAGCCCATGCTGAGCCGCCGCCAGGCGCTGGGGCTGGCCGCCCTGACGCTGATGTGGGGCGTGAACTGGCCGGTGATGAAGCTCTCGCTGCAGGAGCTTTCGCCCCTGTACTTCCGCGCCCTGACCATGACCGGCGGCGCGCTGTGGCTGTTTGCGTTCTACCGCCAGCGCGGCGTGCGCCTGGCGCCACGGCCCGGCGAATGGCGCAGCATCGCCACCCTGGCCCTGCCCAACATGCTGGGCTGGCACACGCTGGCCATTTTCGGGGTGGCGGCGCTGGCGTCGGGCCGGGCGGCCATTTTGGGTTTCACCATGCCGGTGTGGACGGTGCTGTTGGGCGCGCTGTTTTTTGGGCAGCGGCTCACGCGCCGCTCCACCCTGGCGGCGTTGCTGGTGGCCGGTGCGGTGGCCCTGTTGCTGGCCGACGAACTGGGCGCCATGGCCGGCCGCCCGGTGGGCGTGGCGGTGATGCTGGGGGCCGCCATCAGCTGGGCGGTGGGCACGCTGATGATGCGCCGCGCCACCCTGACCCTGCCCATGGAAGCCCTGACGGTGTGGATGATGGGCCTGACCGCGCTGGCGCTGTGGGCCCTGGCCGCCACCTTCGAGCCCTGGCCCCAGTGGCAACTCAGCCCGCGCATGTGGGGACTGCTGGCCTACGGCGTGTTCATGAACTACGGCATGGCGCAGATCATCTGGTTTTCGCTGGCGCGCCACCTGCCCCCGGCCACTAGCGCCATGAGCGTGATGATGGTGCCCCTGGTGGGCACCGCCAGCGCCACCGTGATTGCCGGCGAATGGCCGCGCTGGACCGACGGCGTGGCCGTGGTCTGCGTGATGGCGGCCATCGCCACGGTGCTGCTGCCGGCCGGCGCGTGGCGGCGGGCGCTGGGGCGCTGAAAGCCCGGGCCGTTCGGGGTGGCCCGCAGCCGCTCACTCAACGATGACGTAGACCTTGGTCACCGCCTCCAGCACCTCGAAGGAGCCGGCAAAACCGGGCGGGATGTGGAGGGCCTGACCCGGGCCGGCCTCCTCACAACCGCCGCCGTCGCGGTGGATGCGGCAGCGGCCTTGCACCACGGTGAAGACTTCGCGCTCGGTGGGCCCAAAGGCGATGCGCCAATGCCCCGGCTCGCAGCGCCAGACGCCGGTGCTCAGGGTCTGGGCGCCGGCCAGGGGCGCGTCCAGCGCGTTCCAGGTTTCGCGCAACGGGTGGCCGGCGATCAGGCGCTCGGGTTTGGGGTGCGACCGCTCGGGCGTGCCCGCGACCGGCAGGCCGAACGCCAGCAGGCCGTGGGCCCCTGCGGCCGTGGGGCTGGGTTCCGGTGTGGGTGGGGTGCTCATGGGGGGTTGCAAACGGTCGGCGCGCGGTCGGCTGGCCGCACCGGCATCAGGCGCGCGGCAGGGTCACGCCGTGCTGGCCCTGGTACTTGCCGCCGCGGTCTTTGTAGGACACGTCGCACACCTCGTCGCTCTCGAAGAACAGCACCTGGGCGCAGCCCTCGCCGGCGTAGATCTTGGCCGGCAGCGGCGTGGTGTTGGAAAACTCCAGCGTCACGTAGCCTTCCCATTCGGGCTCGAAGGGGGTGACGTTGACGATTATGCCGCAGCGCGCGTAGGTGCTCTTGCCCAGGCAGATGGTCAGCACGTTGCGCGGGATGCGGAAATACTCCACCGTGCGCGCCAGCGCGAAGCTGTTGGGCGGGATGATGCAGTGGTCGCCGTGGAAGTCGACGAAGCTCTTTTCGTCGAAGTTCTTCGGGTCCACCACGGTGCTGTGGATGTTGGTGAAGACCTTGAATTCGGGCGCGCAGCGGATGTCGTAGCCGTAGCTGCTGGTGCCGTAGCTGATGATCTTTTTGCCATCGGCCTGGCGGACCTGGCCCGGCTCGAACGGCTCGATCATGCCGTGCTGCTCGGCCATGCGGCGGATCCACTTGTCGCTTTTGATGCTCATGCGTGTGCGCTCCAGTTGGCGCCGATTGTACGGTTGGCGCCCCGGCCTGGCCGGCGGGTCAGTCGTGCTCGCGCAGGCCCTCGAAGTAGGCCTTGAGCTGCCGCTCCCAGCCGCGCTTGGCGGTGTCGTCGGCAAAACTGGCCTCGAAGCTGTTGAAGGCCAGCTGGTAGGCGTGGCGCGGCGTCAGGTCGAGCGCGACGAACAGCTGCACGAAATTCTCGTTCAGGTAGCCGCCGAAGTAGGCCGGATCGTCGGAGTTGACGGTGACGCACAGCCCGGCGTCCAGCAACTGGCGCAGGTTGTGCTGCGCCAGGGTGGGGAACACGCGCAGCTTGACGTTGGACAGCGGGCACACCGTGAGCGGCACCTGCGCGTCGGCCAGGCGGCGCAGCAGCACCGGGTCGTGCACCGCCTGCACGCCGTGGTCGATGCGCTCGGCCCCCAGCACGTCCAGCGCGCTCCAGATGTAGGCGGGCGGCCCCTCCTCGCCGGCGTGGGCCACCACGCGCAGGCCCAGTTCGCGGCAGCGGGCGAAGACGCGCTCGAATTTTTCGGGCGGGTGGCCCATTTCGCTGGAGTCCAGTCCCACGCCGATGAACTCGTGCCGGTAGGGCAGCGCCGCCTCCAGCGTGGCGAAGGCGTCTTCTTCGCTCAGGTGGCGCAGGAAGCAGAGGATCAACTTCGCGCTCAGGCCGAACTCCTGGTGGGCGCGGCGGCAGGCGTGGGCCAGCCCGACGATGACGCTGGCCATGGGCACGCCGCGGGCGGTGTGGGTCTGCGGGTCGAAGAAGATTTCGGCGTGCACCACGTTCTCGGCGGCGGCCTTTTCCAGGTAGGCCCAGGCCATGTCGAAAAAGTCCTGCTCCTTCCGCAGCACGCTGGCCCCGGCGTAGTAAATGTCGAGGAAGCTCTGCAGGTCGGTGAACGCATAGGCGGCACGCAGGGCCTCCACGCTGGCGTAGGGCAGCGCCACGCCGTTGCGCTGCGCGAGCTGGAAGATCAGCTCCGGCTCCAGCGAGCCTTCGATGTGGAGGTGCAGCTCGGCCTTGGGCATGCCGCGCAGCACGGCGGGCAGGCGCTGGGGAGCGATGTGGGGCAGGTGAAACATCAGCACACTCCAAAGGTGATGCCGCAGGCCTGCAGGTAGCGGCGGTAGGCGGCACTCAGGCGGTCGGCGGCGCTGTGCGCCTCGCCGCCGCTCAAGGGCAGCCGCTTGGGTTGCTGCGACTCCAGCACCGGCCGGTCCTGCGAGAAGATCTCGACCTGGAAATCGCGCAACGCGTCGTCGGACGATACCGCATC
>NZ_JAAQQT010000694.1:0-6793 GCF_011742065.1 Aquabacterium sp. A08 | reverse complement strand
TTGCTGAGCAGCGCGCTGTAGGGGCTGAGCACCTCGTAACGGTAGGTCACCCAGTCGCCGCCGGCCGCCGCGGCGCTGGCGCGCGGTTGCCAGGCTTTGTAGCGCTCGATCACGGGGCGGCCGTCGGCGGTGTGGGTCACCTCGTAGGGCGGCACCTCAGGGTGCTCGGGCGCGCCCAGCCAGCCTTCGTGCACAAAGGCGAAGTGCGAGGTGTCAAGGAAGTTCTCCACCGCGCGCGGGGCGCTGGTGGCCACGTCGAACGGGCCGTACACGAGGCGGCGCGCCGGCAGGTGGCGCAGGTCCGGCAAGGGGTGGGGGCTGGGTGTGGCGTCGGGGGTGGCCGCTGCCGGGTCCAGCGAGACCCAGACCAGCCCTTCGTGCTCGGCCACCGCGTGCCGGCACACGCCGCTGCGGGCCGACGGGGCGAAGCCCGGCTGGGCCGGAATGGCCACGCAACGGCCGGCCGGCTCAAAGCGCCAGCCGTGGTAGGGGCATTGCAGCGTGCCGGCCACCACCCGCCCCAACGACAGTTGCGCGCCCCGGTGCGGGCAGCGGTCCACCATCGCCACCGGCTGGCCCTGGGCGTCGCGCCACAGCACCAGCGGCTGGTCCAGCAGGCGCACCCCCAGTGGGGCCATGCCCAGGTCGGTGGTCAGGCACACCGGCCACCACCCGCGTGTTTCGTTCGGCATCGTGTTTTTTTCCATATGGTTGCCAAAAACAAAAGGCCACCCGACCGGCGCTGCCGGTGGGGTGGCCGTGCCGCGTGCCCCCTTCGGTGGCACCGGCCCTGTGAGCCCGGTGGAGCGGTCAGTTGCCCGACGGCACCTTGCCTTCCACGCCCTTCACGAAGAACTTGATGCCGTCCTTCCAGGCCTGGTCGGCCTGCACGCCGGCGGCCAGCACTTCCTTGCCGGTGTTGTCCAGGATCGGGCCGGTGAAGGGGTCGAAGGTGCCGGCCTTCAGGCCCGCCTTGATCTCCTCGACCTTGGCCTTGGCCTCGGCGGGCACCGCGTCGCTGATCTTGATCAGGTCGTTCAGGCCTTCCTTCACCCCCCAGACGGTGCGGGTGGTCTGCCAGGTGCCGTTCTTCACGTCCTCGATGGACTTGATGTAGTACGGGCCCCAGTCGGCGATGGCCGACGCCAGGTGCGCTTTCGGGCCGAAGGCGCTCATGTCGCTGTCCCAGCCGAAGGCGTACTTGCCGTTCTTCTCGGCGGTTTGCAGCACGGCGGTGGAGTCGGTGTTCTGCAACAGCACGTCGGCGCCCTGGTTGATCAGGCTTTGCGCGGCGTCGCTTTCCTTGGGCGGGTCGAACCAGGTGTTGACCCACACCACCTTGACCTTGGCCTGGGGATTCACGCTCTGGGCGCCCAGGGCGTAGGCGTTGATGTTGCGCAGCACCTCGGGGATGGGGAAGGAGCCGACGAAGCCCAGGGTGTTGGACTTGGTCATGCTGCCGGCGATGACGCCGGCCATGTAGGTGTCCTGGTAGAAGCTGGCATCGTAGATGCGCATGTTGTCGGCCGTCTTGTAGCCGGTGGCGTGCTCGAACTTCACGTCGGGGAAGTCGGCGGCCACCTTCAGCATCGGCTCCATGTAGCCAAACGAGGTGGCGAAGATGATCTTGTTGCCCTGCTGCGCCAGGTCGCGGATCACGCGCTCGGCGTCGGCACCCTCGGGCACGGCCTCGACAAAGGTGGTTTGCAGGTCGGCGCCGAACTTGGCCTCGGCGGCTTTGCGGCCCAGGTCGTGGGCGTAGGACCAGCCGGCGTCGCCCACCGGGCCGACGTAAATCCAGGCGGCCTTGAGCGGCTCGGCCTTGGGCGCCTCGGTCACCGGGGCGGGGGCGGCGGCTTCCTCTTTCTGGCCGCAACCCACCAGCGCGGCCGAGGCCACCACCGTCAGGGCCGCCGCCTTGAGCCACACACGCTTCTGAACATCGATCATCGCTCGCACTCCTGAACAAAAAAACAATTATGAAGGCAATGTGGCCGTCAGGCCCCCGGGTAGAACGGTTTGCCGATGGACTGCGGCATGTTGGTGCGGATCCACAGCGGGTTGCGCGAGATCAGCACCAGCACCACCACCGTGGCCAGGTAGGGCAGCATGGTCAGCACCTGGCTGGGCAGGTTCACCCCCATGCCCTGCAGGTGGAACTGCACCATGGTCAGCCCGCCGAACAGGTAGGCCCCAAGCAATACGCGTGCCGGGCGCCAGGTGGCGAAGGTGGTCAGGGCCAGGGCGATCCAGCCCTTGCCGGCGATCATGCCCTCCACCCACAGCGGGGTGTACACGGTGGACACGTAGGCCCCCGCCAAGCCGCACAGCGCGCCGCCCACCCCCACCGCCAGCAGGCGGATGCGGCGCACCGGGTAGCCCAGCGCGTGCGCCGATTCGGGGCTTTCGCCCACGCTGCGCAGCACCAGCCCGGCGCGGGTGCGGTAGAGGAACCAGACCAGCGCCAGCGTGAGGAACACCGCAAAGTAGGCCATGGGGTGCTGGCGGAACAGCGCCGGGCCGACAAAGGGCAGGTCACCGAGGACAGGCACGACCGACAGGCCCTGGTCCGGCAGCTTGGCCTGGGTGTAGGGAATGCCGGCAAAGGCCGACAGCCCGGCGCCGAACAGGCTGAGCGCCAGGCCGGTGGCGTACTGGTTGGTGTTGAGCCAGATGACCAGCCCGCCGAACACCAGCGACAGGGCGGCCCCGGCAGCGGCCCCGGCGACAAAGCCCCAGCCGGTGGCGCCCAGGTGCACCACGGCGGCAAAGCCGGCCAGGGCGCCGCAGAGCATCAGCCCCTCGGCGCCGAGGTTGACGATGCCGGCCTTCTCGTTGATGAGCAGGCCCAGCGCCGCGATGGCCAGCACCGTGCCGGCGTTGAGCGACGAGGCGATCAGCAGAGCGGTGGCGTCCATCAGCGGCTCCCCCATTTGACGCGGTAGGCGATCAGCGTGTCGCAGGCCAGCAGGGCGAACAGCAGCACCCCCTGGAACACGCCGGTGATGGCCTTGGGCAGGCCCAGGCGCGACTGCGCCAGTTCACCGCCGATGTAGAACAGGCTCATGAGCACCGCCGAAAACACGATGCCGACCGGGTGCAGCCGGCCGACGAAGGCGACGATGATGGCGGCAAAGCCGTAACCCGCCGGCACGTGCGGCGTGAGCTGGCCGATGGGCCCGGCCACCTCCAGCGCACCGGCCAGCCCGGCCATGGCGCCCGAGAACAGCAGCGCGATCCACAGCGCCGCGCGCGAGGAAAAGCCGGCGTAACGCGCCGCCGCCGGCGCCAGCCCGCCCACCTGCTGGGCAAAGCCCGAGTGGGTGCGGAACAGGTACAGCCAGACCCCGGCCACGCCGGCCAAGGCCAGCAGCAGGCCGATGTTGACGCGCGAGCCGGTGAGCAGCCGCGGCACCTGGGCCGCTTTCTCGAAGGTCTGGGTCTGGGGGAAGTTGAAGCCGGCCGGGTCTTTCCACGGGCCGTACACCAGGTAGTTGAGCACCTGCACCGCCACGTACACCAGCATCAAGCTGACCAGAATCTCGTTGGCGTTGAAGCGGTCGCGCAGCAGCGCGGTGACGGCGGCCCAGGCCATGCCGCCCAGCACGCCGGCGGCCAGCACCGCCCAGACGAACCAGGGGCCGGTGGTGGGCCCGGCCTGCAAGGCCACGCCGCCCGCGAACACCGCGCCGATGACGAACTGCCCCTCGGCACCGATGTTCCAGACGTTGGAGCGGAAACACACCGCCAGCCCCAGGCCGATCAACAGCAGCGGCGTGGCCTTGACCATCAGCTCCCCCACCGCGTACCAGGACTTGAGCGGCTCCACGAAGAACACCTGCAAGCCGCGCACCGGGTCTTTGCCCAGCACCACGAACAGGCCGATGCCGATGAGCACCGTGACCGCCAGCGCCAGCAGCGGCGAGGCGTAGCCCCACACCGGCGAGGGCTGGGGCCGCATTTCAAGCTTGAGCATGGGCGCCCTCCTCCTGACCGGCCGGCGCCTGCCACAGGCCCGACATCCATTCCCCGATCTGTTCCACCGTGGCCTGCGCGCGCCACACCGGCGGCGACAACCGGCCCTTGGCGATCACGTGCAGCCGGTCGCTGATCTCGAACAGCTCGTCCAGCTCCTCGCTCACCACCAGCACCGCGCAGCCGGCGTCGCGCAGGGCCAGGATTTCGCCCCGGATCTGCGCCGCCGCGCCCACGTCCACGCCCCAGGTGGGCTGGCTGACGATGAGCAGGGTGGGCTTGGCCTCGATCTCGCGGCCCACGATGAACTTCTGCAGGTTGCCGCCCGATAGCGACTTGGCCGCCGCGTCCGGTCCGTTGGCCTTGACCTGGTAGCGCGCGATGATGTCGCGCGCCTGCGCCTTGAGCACGCCCAGCCGCAGCCAGCCCAGCGGACCGATGGCGTCGCGGCGCGACAGCAACAGGTTCTGCGCCAGGCTCAGCGTGGGCACGGCGCCGCGGCCCAGCCGTTCCTCAGGCACGAAGTGCAGGCCCAGCTTGCGCCGCCGGCCGGGCCCCAGGCGGGACACGTCCTGGCCGCCCAGGCGCACACTGCCGGCGGGCGCGCGCGGCTGCTCGCCCGACAGGGCGCTGAGCAGCTCGGCCTGGCCGTTGCCCGACACCCCGGCGATGCCCACCACCTCGCCGGCGCGGACCTGCAGGGCGATGCCCTGCAAGGCGGTGCCGAACGGGTCGGCGCTGGGCAGGCTCAGCCCCTGCACCGCCAGCACCGGCGCGCCCGGCGCATAGGCGCGGGCCTGCAGCGCCGACGGCTCGGCCCCGATCATCAGTCGGCTGAGCGAGGCGTTGGACTCCTGGCGCGGGTCGCATTCGCCGGTGACGCGGCCGCCGCGCATCACGGTGCAGGCCTGGCACAGGGCGCGGATCTCGTGCAACTTGTGGCTGATGTAGAGGATGCTGCAGCCCTCGGCGGCGAGCTGGCGCAGCACCACAAACAGCTTGTCCACCGCCTGCGGCGTCAGCACCGAGGTGGGCTCGTCCAGGATCAGCAGCTGCGGGCTGGTCAGCAGGGCGCGGATGATCTCGACCCGCTGCATCTCGCCCACGCTCAGGCTGTGCACCGGGCGGTCCGGGTCCACGTCCAGGCCGTAGGCCTGCGCCTTCTGGCGGATGCGCTCGCTCACCGCCGGCAGGCCGAGCGACTTGTCCAGCCCGAGCCAGACGTTTTCGGCCACGGTCAGCGTGTCGAACAGGCTGAAGTGCTGGAACACCATGCTGATGCCCAGCGCCCGCGCCTCCTGCGGGTTGCGGATCTGCACCGGCTGGCCGTTGAACAGCAGGGTGCCCTCGTCGGGCTTGACCGCACCGTAGATGATCTTCATCAGCGTGGACTTGCCGGCGCCGTTTTCGCCGAGCACGGCGTGCACGGTGCCCGGGGCCACCGTCAGCGAGACGCTGTCGTTGGCCACCACACCGGGGTAGCGTTTGGTGATCTGCGTCAGTTGCAGGCGGGGCGGTGGGCTCATGCGGCGGTGGGGGCGGGTCGGCGCGCGGCCGGGCGGGCGCGCGGGGCGGTCGGCGCGCTGGCCTGGACCGGGATCGGGGCGTCGGCGCCGGCGTGGTCGTAGTGGCGCAGCGCGGCGGCCACGGTGCGCACGCTGTCGCGCAGCCACTGCGCCGCCGGCGAGGTGTGGGTGCGCCCGTGCCAGAGCTGGTAGTACATCAGGCGCGGGAACGACACCGGGCAGGGCAGGATGGCCACGGGCAACTGCTCCAGAAAGCGTTCGCAGAAGTGGCGGCCGGTGGTCAGCACCAGCAGGCTGGAGGCGACCATGGCCGGGATCAGGCTGAAGTGGGGGCAGCGCGCAGCGATCTGGCGCACCAGGCCCTGGCTGGCCAGGTGGTCGTCGATGACGCCGCGCGCGCCCGGGTGGGTCGGCGTGGGGGCGATGTGTTCGGCCTGCAGCCATTCGTCCACGCTCCAGCCGCGGCGCACCGCGGGGTGGTTTTTCGAGACCAGGCACACCACCTCGTCGCCGAACAGCCGGCCCAGGTGCAGGTCGCCCGAGGGCTGGGGCCAGTTGCCGATGACCACGTCCACCTCGCCCTGGGCCAGCCGGCGGTGGTAGTCGGACTCGCCCGACAGCGGCTGGATCTCGATCGGACACAACGGCGCGTGGGTTTTCAGGTGGGTGACCAGCTGCGGCAGGAAGAAGGGGTCGAGGTAGTCGCTGGCGGCCAGGCTGAAGGTGTGGCGGGCGGTGGCGGGGTCGAAGCGGCGCGCGTCGGCAAACATCACCTCGGCCGAACGGAGGATGTGGGCGGCCGGCTCGACCATGCGCAGCCCGGCGGGGGTGGGCACCATGCCGGGGCCGGAGCGGACCAGCAAGGGGTCGCCGGCCAGCTCGCGCAGGCGGCGCAGGGCGGCGCTGACGGCCGGTTGGTGCATGCCCAGGCGCAGGGCGGTGCGGGAAACGTTGCGTTCGGTGAGCACGGTGTGCAAGACCCGGATGAGGTGGAGGTCTATCTTGTCGAAAAGCGTCTGATCTTTCATACCCAGCCTTGCATGGAGCGCATACCATGGCACATATGTTGCGGGCCGCCGCAGCCCCTACCCTTCGCGCATGACGATGCTTTCTGCCCCCGAAACCCCGACCCGGCCCCTGGCCTTTGTGCAGCGCGGCACTGTGGTGACGCTGCCGAATGTACCACCCAGCCGCACCCTGCTGGACCTGCTGCGCGAGGACCTGCACCTGAGCGCCACCAAGGAAGGCTGCGGCGAGGGCGACTGCGGCGCCTGCACCGTGGTGCTGGCCGA
>NZ_JAAQQT010000693.1:1277-37898 GCF_011742065.1 Aquabacterium sp. A08 | reverse complement strand
GGGTCGTGCTCGTTCTTGCCGTCCACCTTCTGGCTTTGCAGCAGGCCTTCCTGCCACAGCCATTCGCGCAGGCCCTGCACCAGCGTGGCGTCTTCGGCCCAGCGTTCGCTCAAAATGTCGCGCACGCCGTCGAGCACGGCCGGCACGGTGGTGAAGTCGCTGCCGTCCTCGCCCTTGGCCGGTTTGACGTAGGCCTGGGCCTCGTCGGCGGGCACGCGGGCGGGGTCGGCGAACAGCAGGTCGGCCAGCGGCTCGATGCCGTTTTCGCGGGCGATCATGCCCTTGGTGCGGCGCTTGGGCTTGTAGGGCAGGTACAGGTCTTCCAGCCCCTGCTTGGTGGGCGCGGCCTCGATGGCGGCGCGCAGCTCGGGCGTGAGCTTGCCCTGTTCTTCGATGCTGTTGAGCACCGCGGCGCGGCGGTCTTCCAGCTCGCGCAGGTAGCCCAGGCGCTGCTCCAGCTCGCGCAGCTGGATGTCGTCCAGACCGCCGGTGGCCTCTTTGCGGTAACGGGCGATGAAAGGCACCGTGGCGCCGCCGTCCAGCAGGGCCACGGCGGCGTCCACCTGGCGGGTCTGGACCTTCAGTTCTTGCGCGATCTGCGCGATGATTTGCTGCATGACGTACACACCGGGCCGCCCGGGACCGGCGTGCGCCGCACCCCGCCCGGCGGCCAATAGTTGACCAAAGGCGGCAGTGTGCCAGAAACCCGGCGCGGCCCCACCGGGGCCATGCGGGCGGCGCGGCAGGCCGGGCCGGGCGGCCGGCTCAGGCCCCGCGCAGGGCGGCGCGCAGTTGCACGCCCACGTCCGGCCGCTCGGCGAACGGGTCGGGCGGGTTCTGGCCGGCCACGATGGCCGACATGCGCGTCTGCACATTGCCCAGCGCCTTGGGGTGGCTGTAGATGTAGAAGGCGTCGGCGGCCATGGCGTCAAACACCTTCTGCGCCACCTCGGCCGCGGTCACCTTGCCGCTGCTCACCGCCTTGTCGCTCATGGCCTGGCCGATGAGCTGGCTCTGGGTCGGCTGGCCGGTGGCCAACTCGCCGGGTCGGTTGCGCTCGCTCTGGCTGATGCCGGTGGGCACAAAGTACGGGCACAGCACGCTGGCGCCGATCTGGTCGCTCACCAGGTGCAGGTCCTGGTACAGCGTCTCGGTCAAGGCAACCACCGCGTGCTTGCTGACGTTGTAGACGCCCATGTTGGGCGGCGTCAACAGCCCGGCCATGCTGGCGGTGTTGACGATGTGACCGCGGTAAGCCGGGTCGGCCTGGGAGGCGGCCAGCATGCGCGGGGTGAAGGCGCGCACGCCGTGGACCACGCCCCACAGGTTCACGCCCAGCACCCACTGCCAGTCGGCCACGGTGTTTTCCCACACCAGGCCACCGGCGGCCACGCCGGCGTTGTTGAACACGAAGTGCGGCGCGCCAAAGCGCTGCTGCACCGCCTCGGCCAGGTCGTCCATGGCCTCGGCGCTGGACACGTCCACGCGTTGCGCCAGCACCGCGGCACCGGCGGCCTCCAGCTCGGTGCGGGCGCGCTCCAGCGCGTCGGCCTGCACGTCCACCAGCACCAGGTTCATGCCGTGGCGGGCGCCGATGCGCGCCACCTCCAACCCGAAACCCGAGCCCGCGCCGGTGATGACGGCGGTCTTGCCTTGGAGTTCTTTCAGCATGGGGGGGCTCCTCAGACCAGCTGGACCAGTTGCTTGCCGAAGTTCTTGCCTTTGAGCAAGCCCAGGAAGGCCTCGGGCGCGGCCTCGATGCCCTGCGCCACCGACTCGCGCGGGCGGAACTGCCCGCTGCCCACAAGGCGCCCCAGTTCGGCCAGCGCCTCGGGCCAGACCTCCATGTGTTCGCTGACGATGAAGCCTTCGATGCGCATGCGGTTGATCAGGATGAGCGAGGGGTTGGCCATGGGCAGGGGCTGGCCGTCGTAGCCGGCGATCATGCCGCACACCGCGATGCGGGAAAACGCATTGGCGCGCAGCATCACCGCGTCCAGCACCATGCCGCCCACGTTCTCGAAGTGGCCGTCGATGCCGTTCGGGCAGGCCACTTTCAGGGCCTTGGCCAGCGAGCCGTAGTCTTTGTGTTCGCGGTAGTCGATGCAGTCGTCAAACCCGAGTTCGTTTTTCACGTAAGCGCATTTGTCCGCCCCGCCGGCGAAACCGACCACGCGGCAGCCGCGGGCCTTGGCCAGGGCGCCCACCGCGCTGCCCACCGCGCCGCTGGCGGCGCTGACGGTCACGGTCTGCCCCGGTTTCGGGTCGATCAGCTTGACCAGACCGTACCAAGCGGTCACGCCGGGCATGCCGACCGCGCCCAGGTAGTGGCTCAGCGGCACGTGGGTGGTGTCGACCTTGCGCAGCTCGCCCGGGGTGTTGGCGTTGACCACGCTGTACTGCTGCCAGCCGCCCATGCCCACCACCGCGTCGCCCGGGGCATAACGCGGGTGGCGGCTCTCCACCACCTCGCCCACGGTGCCGCCGATCATCACCTCGCCCAGCGGCTGCGGCTGGGCGTAGCTTTTGCCGGCGTTCATGCGGCCACGCATGTAGGGGTCCAGGCTCAGGTAGTGGTGGCGCACCAGCACCTGGCCGTCCTGCAGCGCCGGGGTGTCCACGGTTTCGGTCCTGAAGTTGCCGACGCTGGCCTCGCCCTCGGGGCGGTTGTCCAGCAGGATGCGGGTATTTTGGGGCATGTGGGTCTCCTGTGGCGGCGGGGCCGCCTGTGTGGGTTCAATCAAAAGACAGGCCTGCGGGACGGGCCCGGTCAGGCGGACGGCGGAACGGCCCTGGGGGCCCTCAATCGGTGGAAATGCCGGCCGGGCCGTTGAGCGGCTGGCTTTCCCTCGCACCCACGGGCAGGCGCCGGACGTACTTGAACGTGCCCGAGGCGTGGGCGCAGAGCTTGCCCTGCGCGTCAAACACGTGGCCTTCGGTGAAAGCCATGGTGGCGGTGCGGTGCAACAGGCGCCCGGTGGCGCGCAGCGGGCCGCGCGCGGCCTGCATGAAGCTGGTTTTCATCTCGATGGTGACGCACCCCATGTCGGTCTGCACGCTGCGCGCGGCGTGCGCCATGACCACGTCCAGCAAGGTCATGCTGGCGCCGCCGTGCACCACGTTGAACGAGTTCAGGTGCTCGGGCGCCGGGTCGTAGGTGATCTCAGCCTCGCCGTCGGCCCAACGCCGCAGTGCAAAGCCCAGGTGGGCCACGAAGGGGATGTGTACCTGAAATTCCAAACCGTGCTCCTGTCAGCCACCGGTGACGATGCTCACGCCACCATCCACCGCGAGCCACTGGCCGGTGATGTGCTTGCCCGCGTCGGAAGCGTACAGCAGCGTCAGGCCTTTCAAATCCTCGTCGTCGCCCAGGCGGCCCAGGGGCGCGCCGGCGGCCATCTTGTCCTCGCCCAGGGCTTCCAGCGTGCCTTTGGTCATCTTGCTCGGGAAAAAGCCGGGGCAAATGGCGTTGACGCGGATGCCGTGCGGCCCCCACTCGGCCGCCAGCGCCCGGGTGAAGTTGATGACCGCGCCCTTGGAGGTGTTGTAGGCGATGGTGTTCATGCCGCGCGGGTTGCCGCCCAGCCCGGCGATGGAGGCGATGTTGACGATGCTGCCGCGGCGCCGCGCGATCATGCTGTGCTTGGCCAGGTACTGGCTCAGCAGGAAGTAGCCGCGCACGTTCAGGTTCATCACCTTGTCCCAGGCGTCGATCGGGTGGTCCTCGGCCGGGGCGCCCCAGGCGGCGCCGGCGTTGTTGACGAGGATGTCCACGTCGCCCAGGCGCTCCAGGGTTTCGGCGCCCAGGCGGTGGATGTCGGCCTCGCGGGCGCAGTCGGCGGCGATCCAGCGCGCGTCGATGCCGGCGGCCTGCAGTTCCTGCACGGCCTGCTCCAACTCGTCGGCCTTGCGCGCGCTGAGCATGATTTTGGCGCCGGCCTCGCCCAGGGCGTGGGCCATCTGCAGGCCCAGGCCGCGCGAGCCGCCGGTGACCAGGGCCACTTGGCCGGTGAGGTCAAACAGTTGTTGGATGGTGCGGGTCATGTGTTGTGTCTCCAGGGTGGCACAGGGCCACGGGTCAAAAAGCGTCTTCGGGCAGCTCGGCGCAGGTCATGTCGCGTTGCGACACCACCTGCAGCCAGGCCCCGATCTTGGGCAGCTCGTAGTGGAAAAAATAGCGGCAGGCGGCCAGGCGGCCTTGTTGTGCGGCATCTGCGGCGGCTTGCTGGGCGGCCAAAGCCACGTCCAGCCAGACCCAGGCCAGCACGGTGTGGCCAAAGGCCTGCATGTAGGGCACGGCGTTGGCCAGGGCCTCGGTGGGCTGGCCCGTGGTCCACGCCGCCTTCGTGGCGGCACCGACTTGCTGCAAGGCCTGCGCCAGGGCGTTGGCGTGCAGGGCCAGGGCCGGTTGCTGGATGGCACGCTCGATGGTGGCCTGCATGCGCCCGGCCAGCCGTTGCAAGCCCTTGCCGTTTTCCATCAACACTTTGCGGCCCAGCAGGTCCATGGCCTGGATGCCGTGGGTGCCCTCGTGGATCATGTTCAGGCGGTTGTCGCGCCAGTACTGCTCCACCGGGAAGTCGCGGGTGTAGCCGTAGCCGCCGTGCACCTGGATGGCCAGGCTGTTGGCCTCCAGGCACCACTCGCTCGGCCAGCTCTTGGCAATGGGTGTCAGCACCTCCAGCAGCAGGCGGGCGTCGTCGGCCGCTTCGGGCGCGCCGGTGTGCTGTTCGTCCACCAGGCGGGCGCAGTACAGCTCCAGCGCCAGGGCGCCTTCGCAGTAGGCCTTCTGGGCCAGCAGCATGCGCTTGACGTCGGCGTGTTCGATAATGCGCACCTGGGGTTGGGTCGGGTCTTTGCCGCCAGCGCCCATCGGTCGTCCCTGCGGACGGTTCTTGGCGTAATCCAGGCTGGCGTGGTAGCCGGCCATGCCCAGCATGGTAGCGGCCATGCCCACGCCAATGCGGGCCTCGTTCATCATGTGGAACATGTAGCCCAGGCCTTTGCCCGGCTCGCCCACCAGGTAGCCCACGGCCCCGGCGCCCTGCCCGTCCAGGCCCGGCCCCAAGCCACTGCCCTGCACCGGGAACTTGCCCTCGCCAAAGTTGAGCAAGGTGTTGGTGGTGCCTCGCCAGCCGCATTTGTGGTTCAGGCCGGCCAGCGCCACGTCGTTGCGCACCCCGGTGAGTTGGCCCTGGGTGTCCACCAGCTTTTTGGGCACGATGAACAGCGAAATGCCCTTGACGCCGGGCGGCAGCTTGCCGTCCGGCCCCGGGATTTTGGCCAGCACCAGGTGGACGATGTTCTCGGTCAGCTCGTGTTCGCCGGCCGAAATCCACATCTTGTTGCCGCGCAGGCGGTAGCGCGGGCCCAGCGGGTCGGACTCAGCACCGTCGCCGTCGGGCACGGCGCGGGTGGCCACGTCGCTCAAGCTCGAACCCGCCTGCGGCTCGCTCAGGCACATGGTGCCGGAAAAGCGCCCGCTGAAGGTGTTGAGCGCGAACACCTCGCGCTGCAGCGGCGAGCCGTGCGCCATCAGCAGGTTGGCGTTGCCCACGCTGAGCATGCCGGCCCCGATGCTGACCGAAGCCATGGCAAAAAAGGCGTTGCCCGCGGCCTCCACGGTGTAGGGCAACTGCATGCCGCCAATGGCGTAATCCTGCGCCGCGCTCAGCATGCCCGATTCGGCGTAGGCGTCCCAGGCGTCTTTGGTCGCCTGCGGCAGCACCACGTGCTCGCCGTCGAAGTGAGGCTCCTGGGTGTCCACCAGGCGGTTGAAGGGCGCGTACTTGTCGCGGGCGATTCGCTCGCAGGTGTCCAGCACGGCCTCGAAGGTTTCGCGGCTGTGGTCCGCGAAACGCTCACGTTCGCTGAGGGTCTGCGCCCCCAGCCAGTCGTACAGCAGAAAATCGACGGTGGGGCGCAGACTCATGGTCACTCCGTCGTCACAAGACTTCAAACACCCCAGCCGCGCCCATGCCCCCGCCGATGCACATGGTCACGCACACCCGCTGGGCCCCGCGGCGCTTGCCCTCGATCAGGGCGTGCCCTGTCAGCCGCTGGCCGCTGACGCCATAGGGGTGCCCCAAAGCGATCGCGCCGCCGTTGACGTTGAGCCGCTCGTTGGGAATGCCCAGCTTGTCGCGGCAATACAGCACCTGCACCGCAAAGGCCTCGTTGAGCTCCCACAGGTCGATGTCGTTGACGGTGAGGCCCAGTTTTTTGAGGACCTTGGGCACGGCGAACACCGGGCCGATGCCCATCTCGTCGGGCTCGCAACCGGCCACGGCGAAGCCGAGGAAACGGCCCAGGGGCTGCAGGTTGTGCTTGGCGGCGTAGTCTTCGCCGACCACCACGCAGGCCCCCGCCCCGTCGCTGAACTGGCTGGCGTTGCCGGCGCTGACCAAGCCACCCGGCAGGGCCGAGCGCAGACCGCTGATGTTCTCTTTCGTGGTGCCTTCGCGGGTGCCTTCGTCCCGGCTCACGGTCACCTGCTGGGTGATCAGGCCCAGGGCCTTGTCGGCCACGCCCATGGTGACGGTGATGGGCGCGATCTCGGCGTCGAACAGGCCGGCGGCCTGGGCGGCGCAGGCTTTTTGCTGGCTGGCCGCGCCGTACTCGTCCATGGCGTCGCGGCCGATGCCGTAGCGCTGGGCCACCTGTTCGGCGGTCTGCAGCATGCTCCAGTAGATTTCGGGCTTGGCTTTCTTGAGCGCGGGGTCGAAGGCCATGTGCAGGTTCATCTCCTGCTGCACGCAGGAGATGCTCTCGACCCCACCGGCCACATAGACCTCGCCTTCGCCGGCGACGATACGCTGGGCGGCCAGGGCGATGGTCTGCAGCCCGGAGGAGCAGAAGCGGTTGACGGTCAGGCCCGAGGTGGTGATGGGGCAGCCGGCGGCCAGGGCGATCTGGCGCGCGATGTTCATGCCGGTGGCGCCTTCGGGGTTGGCGCAGCCCATGATGACGTCTTCGACGTGGGCGGCGTCGATGCCGGCGCGTTCGATGGCGTGGCGCACGGCGTGGCCGCCGAGGGTGGCGCCGTGGGTCAGGTTGAAGGCGCCCTTCCAGCTCTTGGCCAGGGGGGTGCGGGCGGTGGAGACGATGACGGCTTGGGTCATGGCGGAGTCCTTGGGTTTCGTCGGGTGCGGCGGCGGGCCGGGCTTCAGCGGTTGAGGTCGGCGAAGGTCTTGCCTTCGGCGATCAGGCGCTGGATCAGCGGCGCCGGTTGCCAGAAGCGGGCGTCGTCGTGCGGGTTCTGGGCGAAGCGCTTCATGGCCTGGGCGACGTTGAAGAGGCCGGTGAAGTCGGCGTAGTGCATCGGGCCACCGCGGTGGATGGGGAAGCCGTAGCCGGTCAGGTACACCATGTCGATGTCGCTGGGGCGGCTGGCAATGCCTTCTTCCAGGATGTGCGCGGCCTCGTTGACGAGCGCGTACACCAGGCGCTGGACGATCTCGTCGTCGCTGATCTGGCGCGGGGCGATGCCGAGGTCTTGGCGGTGCTGCTCGATCATGTCCACCACCACGGGGCTGGGGATGGCGTCGCGCTTGCCCGGCGCGTAGTCGTACCAGCCGGCGCCGGTTTTTTGGCCAAAGCGGCCGAGTTCGCACAGCAGGTCGGCGGTCTTGCTGTAACGGATGTCGGGCTGCTCGACGTAGCGGCGCTTGCGGATGTACCAGCCGATGTCGTTGCCGGCCAGGTCGCCCATGCGGAAGGGGCCCATGGCGAAACCGAAGCGCTCAATCGCCTTGTCCACCTGCGCCGGGGTGCAGCCTTCTTCGAGCAGGAAGCCGGCCTGGCGGCTGTACTGCTCGATCATGCGGTTGCCGATGAAGCCGTCGCACACGCCGGAGACCACGCAGGTCTTCTTGATCTTCTTGCCGATGGCCATGACGGTGGCCAGCACGTCTTTGGCCGTCTGGGCGCCACGCACCACCTCCAGCAGCTTCATCACGTTGGCGGGGCTGAAGAAGTGCATGCCCACCACGTCCTGCGGGCGCTGGGTGAAGGCGGCGATTCTGTCCACGTCCAGCGTGGAGGTGTTGGAGGCCAGGATGGCGCCGGGCTTCATGACGGCGTCCAACTGTTTGAACACCTGCTCTTTCACGCCGATGTCCTCAAACACCGCTTCGATCACCAGGTCGGCCTGGGCGATGTCGGCGTAGCTCAGGGTGGTGCTGAGCAGGGCCATGCGCTGCTCGTACTTGTCTGCCCCAAGCTTGCCTTTCTTGACCTGGGCTTCGTAGTTCTTGCGGATGGTGGCCACGCCGCGGTCCAGCGCGTCCTGCTTCATCTCGAGCAGGGTGACGGGGATGCCGGCATTGAGGAAGTTCATGCTGATGCCGCCGCCCATGGTGCCGGCACCGATCACGGCGACCTGGGCGATGGTGCGCTGCGGGGTGTCGGCCGGCACGTCGGGGATCTTGCTGGCGGCGCGCTCGGCCACGAAGAGGTGGCGCAGGGCCATGCACTCGGGCGTCATCATGAGGTTGACGAAGAGCTCGCGCTCGTGGGCCATGCCGTCGTCGAACTTCTTCCGGGTGGCGGATTCGACCGCGTCGACGCATTTGGCCGGCGCGGGGAAGTGCCTGGCCATGCCTTTGACCATGTTGCGTGCGAACTGGAAGTAGGCGTCGCCCTGCGGGTGCTTGCACGGCAGGTCGCGCACGCGCGGCAAGGGACTGCCGTCGGCGTGTTGGGCGGCCACGGCCTGGGCCAGGGCGATCGCTTCGTCCATGAGGCTGTCGGCGCTGGCGGCGAGCCGGTCGAACAGCTTCTGGCCGGGGATCTGGGCGAGTCGTTCGCTCTTGACGGGCTCGCCGCTGACGATGAGGTTGAGCGCGGGCTCCACGCCGATGGCGCGCGGCAGGCGCTGGGTGCCGCCGGCACCGGGGATGAGGCCGAGTTTGACTTCGGGCAGGGCGACTTGGGTGCCGGGCGCGGCGATGCGGTAGTGGCAGCCGAGCGCCAGCTCCAGGCCGCCGCCCATGGCGACACGGTGCAGCGCGGCCACCACCGGCTTGGGCGAGGCCTCCAGCGCGTTGATGACGGCGATCAGGTTGGGGTCCTGGTAGGCCTTGGGTGAGCCGAATTCCTTGATGTCGGCCCCGCTGGAGAAGGCCTGCCCGGCCCCGGTCAGCACCACGGCCTGGACCGCCGCATCGGCCACGGCGCGCTCCAGCGCCGCCACCACGCCCTGGCGGGTCGACAATCCCAACCCGTTCATCGGCGGGTTGTCCAACGTGATCACGGCCACTTCGCCGCGGACTTCGTATTGCGCTGTCATGGGGTCTCCTCGGGTGCGCGTTCAGGGGAGCGACGGTCACTAAAAAAGAACGACCGTTCGCTTCTTTTCATTCTAGGGGGTGCGGCAGCGGCGCCTGTCGCCGGTTTGTCTGGCCCCGGGGGCCAGAGTCAAACGGGCGACAGGGCCGTCACACCTCCAGCCATTCCTTGCGGACGTAGGGGTTGGCCTTGAGCGCCGCCGGCGTGTCGTCGAACACGATGCTGCCGTGGCCCATCACCAGGGCACGGTCGGAAATGTTCAGCGCAATGGTCAGCTTCTGCTCGATCAGCAGCACCGAAATGCCGCGCGCCTTCAGCCGCTGCAGGTACTCGGCCACCAGCTCCACAATCTTGGGCGCCAGGCCCTCGGTCGGCTCGTCGATGATGATCAGGTCCGGGTCGCCCATCAGGGTGCGGCACAGCGTCAGCATCTGCTGTTCGCCGCCCGACATCACGCCCGCCTCGGTGTGCTGGCGCTCTTTCAGGCGCGGGAACATGGCGTACATGTCGTCGAACCCCCAGCGGCTGTTCTTGGCGCCCGACTTTTGCCCCAGCATCAGGTTCTGGTGCACCGTGAGCTTGGGGAAAATCTCGCGGTTTTCCGGCACGTAGCCCAGCCCCAAGTGCGCCACCTCGAACGGCTTTTTGCCGCGGATCGGCTGCCCCTTCCAGGCGATGTCGCCCTCGCAGTCCACCAGGCCCATGATGGCCTTGGCCGTGGTCGAGCGGCCCGAGCCGTTGCGTCCCAGCAGCGCGACGATTTCGCCCGGCCCCACGTTGAAGTGCACCCCGTGCAGCACGTGGCTCTTGCCGTAGTAGGCGTGCAGGTTTTGAATGTCCAGCATGTGTTGTGCTCCGCCTGTTCAGTGTCCCGCAGCTGCGGCTTGTTCGTCGGCCAGCACCGAGCCCAGGTAGGCCTCCTGCACCCGGGGGTTGGCGCGCACCGCTTCCGGCGTGTCGAAAGCGATCACCTCGCCGTACACCACCACCGCGATCTTGTCGGCCAGGCCGAACACCACGCCCATGTCGTGCTCCACCGTCAGCAGGGTCTTGCCCACCGTCACCTCGCGGATCAGGTCGATGAAACGCGCCGTTTCGCTCTTGCTCATGCCGGCGGTCGGCTCGTCCAGCAGGATCACATTGGCCCCGCCGGCAATGGTCACGCCGATCTCCAGCGCACGCTGCTCGGCGTAGGTCAGGTTCACGCCCAGCACATCGCGCTTCTTGTCCAGGCGGATCATCTGCAGCAACTCCTCGGCGCGTTCGTTGGCGTCGTCCAGGTTGGCCAGGAACTTGAGGAAGGTGTACTTGTAGCCCAGGCTCCACAGCACGCCGCAGCGCAGGTTCTCGAACACGCTCAGCTTGGGGAAGATGTTGGTGATCTGGAAGCTGCGGCTCAGGCCCAGGCGGTTGATCTCGAACGGCTTTTTGCCATTGATCGCCTGACCATTGAGCAGTACCTCGCCGCTGGTGGGCTCGAAGCGGCCGCTGATCAGGTTGAACAAGGTGGACTTGCCCGCCCCGTTCGGCCCGATGATCGCCACCCGCTCGCCGGCGTTCACCGCCAGGTTGGCGCCGCGGATGATCTCGGTCTTGCCGAAGCTCTTGCGCAGGTCTTTCAGTTCCAGTGCGTAGGGGGTGCTCATGTCAGTGCGTCTCCCGGCGTTTGATTTCTTTTTCGATGTCGGTCTGGATGTCGGACCACTGCGCGAGGAAGTGCTTGCGCGTCAGCTCGAACAGGCCCAGCCCGGTCAGGGCCACAAAGGCCGCGCCAAACCAGCTGGTGGCCTGCTGCGCGTGCAACTCCACCCCCAGGAAGCGCACCGCGTCCCCCATGGCGCTGTTGAGCTGCAGGTGGTAAACCATCTCGATCATTGCGCCGGCGCCCACCAGCACCACCAGCCCGGTCACGGCCAGCGCCAGGTAGCTCACCCACAGCTCGCGCAGCCGGCCAAAGGCGGCCACCCGCAGGTTCATCATGATCAGGCTGGCAATGCCGCCGGGCGCGTACATGACCATGAACAGGAACACCAGCCCCAGGTACAGCAGCCAGGCCTTGGTGATTTCGGACAGCAGCACAAAGGCCAGCACCATCAGCACGCCCCCGATGATGGGGCCGAAGAAGAAGGTGGCGCCGCCCAGGAAGGTGAACAGCAGGTAGCCGCCGGAGCGCAACGGGCCCACCACCTCGGCGGTGACGATCTCGAACAAAATGGCGCCCAGCCCCCCGGCGATGCCCGCAAAAAAGCCGGCGATGATGAAGGCCAGGTAACGCACCTTCTGGGTGTTGTAGCCGATGAACTCGACCCGCTCCGGGTTGTCGCGCACCGCGTTCAGGATGCGGCCCAGCGGCGTGCGGGTGAACGCGAACATCAGCGCCACGCACACAAAGGTGTACGCCGCCACCAGGTAATAGACCTGCACGTTCGGCCCGTAGGTGATGCCCCAGACCGGGTCGCCCACCACCCGGTCGGCGGTGATGCCGGCCTCGCCACCGAAGAACTCCGAGAACATCAGCGACATGGCAAACACCAGCTCGGCCATGCCCAACGTGATCATGGCAAACGGCGTGCCCGACTTCTTGGTGCTGACGTAGCCGAACAGCACGGCGAAGAACATGCCCGCCACCCCACCCACGATGGGGATGAGGCTGACCGGCAGGTCCAGCGCCCCGTCCGACACCTTGAGCAGCGCGTGGATGGCGACGTAGGAACCCAGGCCGGTGTAAACGGCGTGGCCGAAACTCAGCATGCCGCCCTGCCCCAACAGGATGTTGTACGACAGGCAGGCGATGATGGCGATGCCCATCTGGGCCAGCATGCTGACCGACAGGTTGCTGCTGAACACCGAGGGCGCGAACGCCAGCACCAGGGCGAACAGGCTCCAGATCAGCCAGCGCCCGACGTTGTAGGGTTTGAAACGGTAGTAAGTGGTCGTCATGGTCGTGCGGCCTCAGGTTTCGCGGGTGCCCAGCAGGCCCTTGGGCCGGAAGATCAGGATCAACACCAGGAACAGGTAAGGCAGGATGGGCGCCACCTGCGACAGGGTGAGCTTGAGCACCGAGTTATCGAGCAAGGCGTCGGACAGCTGCAGCCCCACGGCCTGCGCCAGGGTGATGAAAGAGTGGTCCAAGGCCACGGCAAAGGTCTGGATCACGCCGATCAGCACCGACGCCAGGAAGGCACCAGAGAGCGAGCCCAGCCCGCCGACCACCACCACCACGAAGATGACCGACCCCAGCGTGGCCGCCATGGCCGGCTCGGTCACGAAGGTGCTGCCGCCGATGACGCCGGCCAGCCCGGCCAGGCCGGTGCCGGCGCCGAACACCATCATGAACACCCGGGGCACGTTGTGGCCCAGGCTCTCGGCCATCTCGGGGTGGGTCAGCGCCGCCTGGATCACCAGGCCCACGCGGGTGCGGGTGATCAACAGCCACAGGCTGACCAGCATCACCACCGCCACCAGCATCATGAAGGCGCGGGTGGCCGGGAACGGCGAGCACAGCGCCTGGCCGGCACTGCACAGCTCGGCCGGGGCACGCCCCCAGACGAAGCCCATGGTGTCGTTGGCGTAGTGCAGCAGGGTGAAGGCCGGGCCCTGCAGCAGCTCGGGCGGACGGAATTCCACCGCGGTGCGGCCCCACACCAGTTGCACCAGCTCCAGAATCACATACGACAGGCCAAAGGTGACCAGCAGTTCCGGCACGTGGCCGAACTTGTGCACCTTGCGCAGGCTGGTTTTCTCGAAGAAGGCGCCCAGCACCCCCACCACCACCGGCGCCAGGAACAGCGCCGGCCAGTAACCCACCACCTGCGCGATCGAGTAGCCCATATAGGCCCCGACCATGTAAAAGCTGGCGTGCGCGAAGTTGAGCACGCCCATCATGCTGAAGATCAGGGTCAGGCCCGAGCTCAGCAGGAAAAGCAACAGCCCATAGCTCAAGCCGTTGAGCATGGATATGATGAAGAACTCCATGGATCCTTCTTTCGGGGCCCTGTGGGCCACCTTCGGGACGAACGAACCCCAGGCCCTGTGCTGGACCGCACAGGCACCGCTTCAAACCTTCGGAACCGGGGGAGGTGGGGACCCTGCCCGGCCCACCCCGTCAGGGGGCAGACCGGGCACGGCCCGCAGACGCGTCAGCGCGGACGCTTCATGTCGCAGCTGGTGGGGGTGCTGGCCACGTAGGCCGGGAATTCCTTCACCGGCGCCAGCGTCATGCCGGTGTTTTCCGGGCTGTAGGGGTACTTGGCATCGGCCTTCTGCCACACCGTCAGGAACAGGGCCTGCTGCAGTTGGTGGTCGGCCTTGCGCAGCTCCACCTCGCCGTTGAAGCCCTTGTACTTGATGCCCGACAGCGCCGCCGCCACCTTCACCGGGTCGGTGGACTTGGCTTTGGCCATGGCTTCACCCAGCGCCGCGTAGGCGTTGGGAATGGAGCCGGTGAACATGTCGTCGTTGAAGCGCTGCTTGAACTCGGTGGTCCAGGCCTTCATCGGGCCGTCCAGGTTGTAGTGCTGGTAGGCGATCTGGAACACCCGGCCGGCGCCGCCCTGGCCCAGCGCGGTGGGGGTGCCCGTCACGCCGGTGTAGTAGGTGTAGAACTTGCCGGTGTAGCCACCCTCGTTGGCGGCCTTGACCAGCAGCGCCAGGTCGGAGCCCCAGTTGCCGGTGATCACCGTGTCGGCGCCGGAGGCCTTGATCTTGGCGATGTACGGGGCAAAGTCGCGCACCTGGGCCAGCGGGTGCAGGTCCTCGCCGACGATCTGCACGTCCGGGCGCTTGCGCTTGAGGTTTTCCTTGGCGAACTTGGCGACCTGGTGGCCGTGCGAGTAGTTCTGGTTCAGCAGGTAGACCTTCTGGACGTCTTTCTGGTCCTTCATGAAGGTGGTCAACGCTTCCATTTTCATGGAGGTGTCGGCGTCGAAGCGGAAGTGCCAGTAGCTGCACTTGCTGTTGGTGAAGTCGGGGTCCACCGCGGCGTAGTTCAGGAACACCACCTCTTTGCCCGGGTTGCGGCTGTTGTGGCGGTTGACCGCGTCGATCAGCGCGCCGGCCACCGACGAGCCGTTGCCCTGGGCGATGTAGCGGATGCCCTGGTCGATGGCGGCCTGCAGCGCGGTCAGGCTTTCGGCCGGGCTGAGCTTGTTGTCGAACGCCACCAGCTCGAACTTGACGCCGGCCGGGTTGCTTTGGCTGAACTTCTCGGCGAAGAACTGCCAACTGCGCATCTGGTTGTTGCCCAGCGGGCCCATCAGGCCGGTCTGGGGGTCGATCAGGGCGATCTTCACCGTTTCACCCTTCTGCGCATGCGCCGCGAGGGCGCAGGACAGCAGGGCGGTGGCGGTGAGGGTCTTCAACACGAACTTCATGGTTTTGTCTCCTTATGGGTGGTTGAATGACATCTAGCTTACAAGGCATGCACGGCCCGGCCCTCAGGGATTGCCCCTAGCCCCTATCGCCTGCGCGACTGGGCCGTGCACAGGGGGAAATCAGAGGCCCGGCAGGCGGTAGCCCGCCAGTTGCTCGCGCAGCTTGACCTTCTGCATCTTGCCGGTGGCGCCCAGGGGAATCGCGTCCACAAACACCACGTCGTCGGGCACCTGCCACTTGGCGATCTTGCCCTCGTAGAAGGCCAGCAAGGCCTCGCGCGTCACCTCGGCCCCGGGCTTCTTGACCACCACCACGATCGGGCGCTCGTCCCACTTGGGGTGGTGCATGCCCACGCAGGCGGCCATCAGCACCGCCGGGTGGGCCATGGCGATGTTCTCCACGTCGATGGAGCTGATCCATTCGCCGCCGGACTTGATCACGTCCTTGCTGCGGTCGGTGATCTGCATGAAGCCGTCGGCGTCGATGGTGGCCACGTCACCGGTGGGGAACCAGCCGTCCACCAGCGGCGGCGCGCCCTCGCCGCGGTAGTAGTCGCGGATGATCCACGGCCCACGCACCAGCAGGTCGCCGGCGCTCTTGCCGTCCCAGGGCAGTTCCTGGCCGTCCGGCCCGACGACCTTCATGTCCACCCCGAAGATGGAGCGGCCCTGCTTGAGCCGGATCTTCATCTGCTCGGCCTCGGGCAGGTCCAGGTGCTTGTTCTTGAGGGTGCACAGCGTGCCCAGCGGGCTCATCTCGGTCATGCCCCAGGCGTGCAGCACGTCCACGCCGTGCTCCAGGCGGAAGGCGTCGATCATGGCCGGCGGGCAGGCCGAGCCGCCGATCACGGTGCGGCCCAGCTTGGGCAGCTTCAGGCCGTTCTGCGCCATGTGCGTCAGCAGCATTTGCCACACGGTGGGCACACCGGCGGCGAAGGTCACGCCCTCGGTGTCGAGCAGCTCGAAGACGGACTTGCCATCCAGCGCCGCGCCCGGGAACACCAGCTTGCAGCCCACCGCGCAGGCAGAGTACGGAATGCCCCAGGCGTTGACGTGGAACATCGGCACCACCGGCAACACGCTGTCACGGGCGCTCAGGCACATCACGTCGGGCAAGGCGGCGGCGTAGGCGTGCAGGATGGTGGACTTGTGGCTGTACAGCGCGGCCTTGGGGTGACCGGTGGTGCCGCTGGTGTAGCACATGCTGGAGGCGCTGTTCTCGTCCAGCACCGGCCAGGCGTAGGTGCTGGGCTGGGCACCGATCAGCGCCTCGTAGCTGACCAGGTTCGGAATGCCGCCGGCCGCGGTCAGCTGGGCCAGGTGGGCGTCGTCGCACAGGGCGACCCAGCGTTTGACCGTCGGGCACTGGTCGTGGATGGCTTTGACGATGGGCCAGAAGGTCATGTCAAAACACAGCACCCGGTCCTCGGCGTGGTTGACGATCCAGACGATCTGCTCGGGGATCAGGCGCGGGTTGACGGTGTGCAGCACCCGGCCGGAGCCGCTGACGCCGAAGTACATCTCGAAATGGCGGTAGCCGTTCCAGGCCAGCGAGGCCACGCGCTCGCCCTGCCCCACCCCCAGCCCGTCCAGGGCGTTGGCCAGCTGGCGGGCACGGCCGGCCGCTTCGCGGTAGGTGGTGCGGTGGATGTCGCCCTCGACCCGGCGCGACACGATTTCCACGTCACCGTGGTGGCGCTGGGCGTGTTCGATCAGGTCGGAAATGAGCAACGGGCGGTCTTGCATCAGGCCTAGCATGGGGTCTCCTGCGGTGGGATGGAATAAGGGAGTGCGACGTCAGGTACGGGTCAGTCTCAGACTATCGTAGCCGGGCCCGCCAGCGGCCATCGTGGCAAACCCCGAGTGCGGGGCGATAATTGTCGCGAAGCCGACAAGTCGTGCGGCGCACCGGAGACCCGCCCCCATGCTGCTGGACAAGCGCTCGCCCGCGAGCATTTTTCTGTATGGCCAGCCCTGGTTTGACCGCCTGCCCGAAGCCGAACGCCACGCCCTGCTGGACACCGTGGTGCTGCACAAGGCCGCCAAGGGGGAACACCTACTGCGCAAGGGCGACCGCATCGGCGGCTGGTACGGCGTGCTGTCGGGCATGGCCAAGCTGCAGACCAGCGGGCCGGACGGCAAGGTGTCGGCCTTTCTGGGGGTGCCCGCCGGCGAGTGGTTCGGCGAAGGCTCGGTGCTGCGTGGCGACCATTGGCGCTACGACGTGGTGGCCCTGCGCGACACCACCCTCATCGGCCTGCCGCTGGCGCAGTTCCAGGCCCTGTACCGCCACAACCTGGCCTTCAACCACTACCTGATCGAGCGCCTCAACCTGCGGCTGGGCCAGGCCATGGCCATCATCGAATCGGGCCGCTTGCGTTCGCCCGAGGAACGGGTGGCCCAGTACCTGAGCCACCTGTTCTGGCAAGGCATGCGCAAGATCAACCTGTCGCAGGAAGACCTGGGCCACCTGGCCGGCCTGTCGCGCCAGACCATCAACCGGGTGCTCAAGCAGTTTGAGGCCCAGGGCTGGGTGTCGCTGGAGTTCGGGCGGGTGGACATCCTGAACGACGCGGCCCTGGAAGCCCTGCTGCGCGCCGAGCCCGACGCGGCCCCCCTGCCCCCGCCCTGAACCCGGCCCGCCGCCCCACCGGCCCCACCGTCAGCAGGGCCTCGCGCCCCCGCCGACAATGGACTTTTGAGCGCCCCCACCGAACCATGACCTTCCCCCTTCAAAAAACCGACGCGCAATGGCAGGCTGAACTGGCCACCAAAGACGCCGAGCCGCTGGCCTTCCACGTCACCCGCCGCGCGCACACCGAACGCCCCTACACCGGCCGCTACGAACAGGTCTGGGCCGACGGCACCTACCGCTGCATCTGCTGCGGCCAGCCGCTGTTTGACAGCGGCACCAAGTTCGACGCCGGCTGCGGCTGGCCCAGCTTTGCCCAGGCCCTGCCCGGTGCCATCACCGAGGTGGTGGACCGCAGCCACGGCATGGTGCGGGTGGAAACCGTGTGCAGCCAGTGCGGCGCCCACCTGGGCCATGTCTTCGAGGACGGCCCCGCCCCCACCGGCCTGCGCTACTGCATGAACTCCGCGGCGCTGGAACTGCAAAAGCGATAATCCGCCCCATGCGTTTCCTGATCGATTTTTTCCCCATCGCCCTGTTCGTGGTGGCCTACAAGCTGCAGGACATCTACACCGCCACCGGCGTGCTGATGGCCGCCACCGTGGCGCAGACGGCGCTGATCTACGGCATCGACCGGCGGCTGCAGACCATGCAAAAAGTCACGCTGGCCCTGGTGCTGGTGTTCGGCGTGCTGACCCTGGTGCTGCAGGACGAGCGCTTCATCAAGTGGAAACCCACCGTGCTTTACGCCAGCATGGCGCTGGTGCTGGCCGCCGCCCTGTGGATCTGGAAGAAGAACTTCCTGCAGATGCTGCTGGGCAGCCAGCTCAAGTTGCCCGACGGGGTGTGGGCGCGGCTGACGGTGGTGTGGGTGGCCTACTTCGTCTTCATGGCCGGACTCAACGCCTACGTGGCGGCCTACTACTCCACCGAGGACTGGGTGAACTTCAAGCTCTGGGGCTACGTGTTTCCGGTGCTGTTCATCGTGGGCCAGGGCGTGTACGTGGCCCGGCACCTGAAAGACGACCCGAAGGAGCAGCAACCGTGAACCCCACCCCCGCTGCCGCCGGGGCCTGGCCCACGGCCGAGGCCCTGACCGCCACCCTGCGCGAGCGCCTGGCCCCGACCACCCTGGAAGTGCTGGACGAAAGCGCGGCCCACGCCGGCCACGCCGGGGCCAACGGTCTGGGCCGGGGCACCCATTTTCGGGTCCGCATCGGCGGCCCGCGCCTGCAGGGGCTGAGCCGGGTGGCCGCCCACCGCCTTGTGTATGATGCGCTGCAACCCTATTTCGACGCCGGCCTGCATGCCCTGGCCATCGATCTCCAACGTTGATTTTTTCCCACCCCTGCCCTCCCCCATGAAACACGTCTTGACCGCGGTCGCCCTGGCCGCCACCTTCGCACTGCCCGTGTCGGCCCAGAACCTGGCCATCGTCAACGGCAAGCCCGTGCCGCTGTCGCGCCTGGACGCGCTGACCCAGCAACTCGAGCGCTCGGGCCGTCCGGTGAACGACGAGGTCAAGGCCCAGTTGAAGGAAGAGGTCATTGCCCGCGAAATCTTCGCCCAGGAAGCCGAACGCCGCGGCCTCAAGGCCTCGGCCGAGTACCGCACCCAGGTCGCCCTGGCCTCGCAAACCATCCTGATCCGCGAACTGTTCGCCGACTTCCAGCGCAAGAACACCGTTTCCGCGGCCGACATCCGGGCCGAATACGACAAGTTCGTCGCGGCCAACGGCGGCCAGGAAATTCGCTCGCGCCACATCCTGCTGGAAACCGAGGCCGAAGCCAAGAACCTCATCGCCGACATCAAGAAAGGCGCCAAATTCGAGGAACTGGCCAAGAAGCTGTCCAAAGACCCGGGTTCTGGCGCCAACGGTGGCGATCTGGACTGGGCCACCGCCAACACCTTCGTGCCCGAATTCGCCGAGGCCATGGTCAAGCTGGGCAAGGGCCAGATGACCGACACCCCGGTGAAAAGCCAGTTTGGCTGGCACATCATCCGCGTGGACGACGTGCGCCAAGCTGCCCTGCCGCCGCTGGACGAGCTGAAACCGCAGATCGAACAGCAACTGCAGCAACAGCGCCTGGGCGAGTTCCAGGACGCCCTGCGCAACAAGGCCAAGGTGCAATAAAGCGCGCATCGGGCACAAAAAAACGAGCCTCGCGGCTCGTTTTTTTTATGGGCTGCTCGTGGTCAATGCACCACGCGCCCAAACTGGAACTGCCCCGGCGAAGTGATGGGGTCCACCTCCACCGGAATCTCGCTCTTGGGCGGGAACTTGCCCTCCAGCAGCAAGCGCGAGAGCGGATTTTCGATGCGCTGCTGGATCGCGCGCTTGAGCGGTCGCGCGCCAAACACCGGGTCAAAGCCCACCTTGGCCAGTTCGGCCAACGCGGACTCGCTCACGTTCAGCACCAGGTCCATCTTGGCCAGGCGCTCGGTCAGCACCTTGAGCTGGATCTTGGCGATGTTGGCGATGTGCTCGGCGTTCAGGCCGTGGAACACCACCGTCTCGTCGATGCGGTTGAGGAACTCCGGGCGGAAGTGCTGCTTCAGTTCGCCCCACACCGCGTCCTTGATGTCTTCGGCGTCCTGGCCCACCATGGCCTGGATCAGGTGCGAGCCGATGTTGCTGGTCATCACGATCACCGCGTTCTTGAAGTCCACGGTGCGGCCCTGGCCGTCGGTCAGGCGGCCATCGTCCAGCACTTGCAACAACACGTTGAACACGTCGGGGTGGGCCTTCTCCACCTCGTCCAGCAGGATCACGCTGTAAGGCTTGCGCCGCACGGCTTCTGTCAGATAGCCGCCTTCGTCGTAGCCCACGTAGCCGGGCGGCGCGCCAATCAGGCGGCTGACCGAATGCTTCTCCATGAATTCGCTCATGTCGATGCGGATCAGGTGTTCCTCGCTGTCGAACAAAAAGCCCGCCAACGCCTTGCACAGCTCGGTCTTGCCCACGCCGGTGGGGCCCAGGAACAGGAAACTGCCCAGCGGACGGTTCGGGTCGCTCAGGCCCGCGCGTGAACGGCGAATGGCGTTGGCCACGGCCACAATCGCCTCGTCCTGCCCCACCACGCGCTCGTGCAGCTTGTCTTCCATGGCCAACAGCTTGTCGCGCTCGCCCTGCATCAGCTTGCTCACCGGAATGCCAGTGGCGCGGCTGATGACTTCGGCAATTTCCTCGGCACCCACTTCGGTCCGCAGCAGCTTGTGGGCCTTGCCGTCACCGGCGGCCTCCTTGGCCTGGGCATCTTTCAGGCGCTTCTCCAGCTCGGGCAGCTTGCCGTACTGTAGCTCGGCCACTTTGTTGAAGTCGCCCTTGCGCTTCAACTCCTCAATGTCGCGCTTCACCTGCTCGATGTCTTCGCGCACGCTGCCCGAGGTCTGCACGCTGGCCTTTTCGGCCTTCCAGATTTCGTCCAGGTCGTTGTACTCGCGCTGCAGCTTGACCAATTCTTCCTCGATCAGCGACAGCCGCTTCTGCGAGGCCTCGTCCTTTTCCTTCTTCACCGCCTCGCGCTCGATCTTGAGCTGGATCATGCGGCGGTCGAGCTTGTCCATCACCTCGGGCTTGGAATCCAGCTCAATCTTGATCTTGGCCGCCGCTTCGTCGATCAGGTCGATCGCCTTGTCGGGCAGGAATCGGTCGGTGATGTAGCGGTGGCTCAACTCGGCCGCGGCCACGATGGCCGGGTCGGTGATGTCCACGTTGTGGTGCTTCTCGTAGCGTTCCTGCAACCCGCGCAGGATGGCGATGGTGTCCTCCACCGTCGGCTCGTCCACCAGCACCTTTTGGAAGCGGCGTTCCAGCGCGGCGTCTTTCTCGATGTACTTGCGGTATTCGTCCAGCGTGGTCGCGCCAATGCAGTGCAGCTCGCCCCGGGCCAGCGCGGGCTTGAGCATATTGCCCGCGTCGATGGCGCCCTCGGCCTTGCCCGCCCCCACCATGGTGTGGATCTCGTCGATGAACAGGATGATCTTGCCCTCGTCCTGCGCCACCTCTTTCAGCACCGCCTTCAGACGTTCCTCGAACTCGCCGCGGAACTTGGCGCCGGCCAGCAGACCCGCCATGTCCAGCACCAGCACCTTCTTGTCTTTCAGGGTGTCGGGCACCTCGCCGTTGACGATGCGCTGGGCCAGCCCTTCCACGATGGCGGTCTTGCCCACACCCGGCTCGCCGATCAGCACCGGGTTGTTCTTGCTGCGGCGCTGCAGCACCTGGATGGCGCGGCGGATCTCGTCGTCGCGGCCAATCACCGGGTCCAGCTTGCCTTGCGCGGCGCGCTCGGTCAGGTCCAGGGTGTACTTCTTCAGCGCCTCGCGCTGGCCTTCGGCCTCGGGGTTGTCCACCTTCTGGCCGCCGCGCACCGCGTCAATGGCGGCTTCCAGCGGCTGGCGCTTCAAGCCGGCCTTGCGCGCCTCTTCGGCCAAGGTCGATTTGCCATCGGCCAGCGCCAGCAAAAACAGTTCGCTCGCCACAAACTGGTCGCCACGCTTGATGGCGTCCTTCTCGGCCGCCTGCAGCAAGGTGACCGTGTCGCGGCCCACCTGCACCTGTTCCTGCCCCTGCACCTGGGGCAGCTTGGCCACGGCCTCGTCGGCCACTTTGGCCAGCGCGGCCACGTTCACGCCGGCGCGCTGCAGCAAGGCCTTGGGGCCGTCCTGCTGGCGCAGCATGGCGGCCAGCACATGCGCCGGCTCGATGTAGGCGTGGTCGTTGCCCAGGGCCAGCGTCTGGGCCTCGCCCAGAGCTTCCTGGAATTTGGTGGTGAGTTTGTCGATGCGCATCCAAGTGCTCCCGAAAGATCAGATTAGGCTGAACGTGGGGACTGGCACGGTCAATTCAAGGCCGTGCACTGACACGCATTGGGCACCTTCACCCCGCAACGCATGACCATCCCCGACTTTCAAGCCCTGATGCGACCTTTGCTCGACCTGCATGCCGATGGGCGGGAACACGCCAACCGGGAATTGGTCAACGCGCTGGCCCAGCAACTGGGTTTGACCGACGAACAACGGCGCGAAATGCTGCCGAGTGGAGGCGCCAAGCTGTTCGACAACCGGGTGGGTTGGGCCAAAACCTACATCGCCAACGCAGGATTGATCGAGTCCCCTCGACGGGCTGTTTCGATCATCACGGAACGCGGGCGTGAGGTGCTCTCAACCCACCCAGGCCCGATCAACCTGCGGTTTCTGAAAGACTTGCCCGGCCAACCCAACCGATCCACGCCGGTTGGCTCCTTGCCAGAGGCCCCGGAATCGCTGGAGATCAGTCCATTGGAGGCGGTGGAAAACGCCCACCAGCAAATCCGGCGCGACATTGAACGCGGCTTGCTGGACAAGATCGCGGCCAATCCCCCCGAATTTCTGGAACGCATGGTGGTGGACCTGATCGTGAAGATGGGCTACGGCGGCAACCTCAAGGATGCGGGGCGAGCCATCGGTCGCTCGGGGGACGAAGGCATTGACGGCATCATCAAAGAAGACCCGTTGGGACTGGACACGATTTACCTGCAGGCCAAACGCTACGAGGCGACAATTGGCCGCCCCGACATTCAAAAATTCGCGGGGCCTTGCAGGGGCAACGGGCGAAAAAAGGGATTTTCATCACGACCTCCAGTTATTCAAAGGAAGCACGGGATTTCGTCTCAAAAATCGACAGCAAGATCATCCTGATCGATGGCCCGATGCTGGCCCAGTTGATGTATGACCACGGCGTGGGTGTGGCGGTGCACACCGTGTACGAAATCAAACGGGTGGACACCGACTACTTTGATGAAAGCTGAGTGGGGGGGCGTCAGACAGCCCCCCATGCTTGACGGCGGCCGTGTGAACCCCTAAAAAGCAAAACCCCGGCTCTCACAGAAGAACCGGGGTTTAAAATTGGTAGGCGCAATTGGACTCGAACCAACGACCCCCACCATGTCAACGGTCAGGCAACCGGCAGCAACCGGGCGATGTGGTTAAGTATAGCGCCACTATCCCAGGCCACAAGGCACAAAAAAACCGGCCACGCGGGCCGGTGTTGAACATCGTTGCAGCGCTAGGTGCAGCAGCGCCCACAAAAACAAAGCCCCCAGGCGGTTGCGTTACCTGGGGGCTTGATGCCTGCCGCGCCGTTCTCACAATGGCCGCAGGCTGTCGGTGTTGCTTGCTGGAAACTGGCGACTGTCCGACTTAGGCCAGCGCCCGGCTATCGCCTTGCGGCGCGCCTCCGGGCTAGGCGGTATCAAGCTCAGGGCACGGTGACTTCCAGCACGGCGTCGGGACTGAACACAGCCAGGCCCACGCGGATTTCGGCCAGCATGGTCATGGTGCCGTTGGTCATGTCGTCACCAGAGCGGCCCAGTTCCACGCGGGCTTCGCTGCGGTCAAGAATCGCCACTTGGCTGGAATCCAGCACCAGCGGCGCGGTTTGGCTCACGCTCGGATCAGTCACCACATTCATGCCCCAAAGGGTTTGGGCCGATGCGGTCGCCCAGCTTTGGGCCACATAGGCGCTTTCGAGGTTGCGCTCAGAGCGAATGGACTGCCACAGGGTCGGGTGCATCACCACCGTATCAGCGCGCCAGCCGTTGCTTTCCAGCGAAGTGGCGGCATAGCCGATGGCATCGGCCCAGGGCGTGTCACTGGCCGCCACAAAGGTGGTGGCCTGCTCTTGCAGCCCGTCGATAACGTCAGTGCCTGCAATCAACTCGTGGCAAGCCTTTTGCGCCACGCCGTAGCGCATGACTTGGCCAGCTTGGCTCACCAGCAGCGGCATATCTGCCACCACCTGATTGCTCAGCTTTTGGAAAAAGCCGATGGTGGCAATGCGCGCGGTTTTCAGTTCAGTCGGCATGGAACCAGCGGCAAACGCTGCACCTTCCTGGGCCTGAATCGCGGCGGCGTTGACGTAGTTGCTCAGCACGTTGTAGTCCAGCGCATTGCTGGAAACCACGATGCGGGGCAGTGCCTCCATCAGCGTCAGGCGGCGCGCACCGAACGAACCCAGGCGCGGATCGCGTTGGGCCTGCACGTCGATCAGGTCGGTGGCGCTCGATGAAACATCACCCACCACAGGGCCGCTCTTGAACTGCAACAGGCTGGCCAGCGGTGCGTTCAGCGTCACAGATGCCGACTTGATGCCACGGTCTGCCACCATGGCACGGATGCGCTCATCGTTCAGGGCCTTGGCCAGTGCACCGTTACCGGCAGCACCTGGGCCGCTACTCTGTACGCCAGTGGCAAAGATACCGCCGCCGCCCTGCTTTTGGGCCACTTCGTTAAGTGCTTGGCTCAAGCCTTTGTAATCCTGCTCCAGTTCGCCAATACGGGTGCCGAATTGGGCCTGCATCTGGTCGATGCCTTTTTGCACGATTTGGGTAATTTCAGACATTTGGAAACTCCATAAAAGGGAAAGTGATTCACCTTTTGGCGCTTGTCTGAATCAGGCTCACCCAGATCAGCCAATTAGCCAGGCAGCAGACAGAATCACTCTGTTGATTGCAGCCACACGCACCAGGCTATTAGCGCGCGCAAACCGATTCTAATAACCTATTCCACATTTTGCAAACTATTGCCAATCGCGCATTGTTTGCAGCCGTTGCTCGATCAAATAGCGACTTCCTCGGGCCGGATCGTGAACCCCAATTCTCACAATCGGGAAATCGTTCATGGGCGGCATGTTTTGCGCCACCTCCACGAACGCCACGCCTCCAAAATTCAGCGCTAGGTTTAATGCGTTGGCGCTTTCTTCGTTGCTGGCCAGTTCCTCAATGCTGGCGGTCATGTAGTCCTGGGCAGCGCGCACCAGGGCGCGCAGGGCCTCGGCTTGCTTTTGCTGCGGCGTCATGGTTGCACACCTTGCTTGAGGGCAGCCAGTTGCTGGGTCAGCCAGTCGGCGCGCACCTTCAGCGCCTCGACTTGAACGCGCAGCGCATCCTCGCGGGCCTGCCGCGCTTCGTTGATTTCGTTTAATCGCTCGATTTGCTGGCGGTAATGCTCTAGGGTTTGCGCGGGCGTCATGCTTGCATTTCCTTTTCCATGGCCACCAGGTCGGCTTCTAGCTCGTCATAGGTGGCGCCAGCGGCTTGCAGGGCCTCCAGGCGTTGCAATAGCTCATTGCGCCGCCGGTATTCGTCAGCCACGGCGACTTGATGCGCCAATCGGTTAATGCGCGCTCTCAGCGCCGGGGGCAATTGCTTATTTCGTTGCATGGTGTCTTTCCTTTCTCGCGTGCAGGTGTGCGGGCGGCAGGGGTAAAAAATGGGGCAGATAGTTATCGGCTTGCGATAAATTGAAGGCAAGCGGCCGGTTTTTAGTCAACCATCAAAACACTTCAGAAACACCCCCCGGGGGGCGCCTTGATATTTGCTGATTGTTTTCATGGGCCGGCTAATTTCCGCGCATGGCTGTCGTGCTGGTTTACCTGCAATCGCTTCGGTTTAGTTGCCGACACCCCCACCACGGCCTCTAATCGCTTGCTGGTGCGTTTCTTTTGCGGCGCCAATGCCTTGCCCTGCCTTTCACGCCTCGCGCGCGCTGTGGCCTCTTTTGCGCTCACTGCCAGCAATCCCATGCCCAGGCTGTTGGCTGTCCAATCCATCGCAGCAGGGCAGCAGATGCCGTGCAGGTAGTCGTGCAGGTCTTGCTCGGTCATGGCTTTGGCTCCAAGGTGACGGGCAGCAGATCGGCAGGCCGGTACAGCACGCCCAGGGCTTGCTTGTGTCGCCAATAGGCCACGGCGGCTTGCTCAGGTGTGTCGAATGTGCCGATGCGCTTATTGCGAAACCGGGCAACCCAGCGGCCACGCAGCAGGATCACGCCCAGGTGGCCGGTCTTGCTGTCACCGTCTGGGCGGTAGCGGTTGGCGTGTATGCCTTTGGTATCGGTCAGTTGCAGATTGCCCAGGCGGTCGTCGCTGTTGATACCGTTGCGATGGCTCACGCACCCCAGCGGCCATTCGCCAAAGTGCAGCGCCCATGCCAGCCTCGATGCCAGCACGGTGATGCGCTGGTAACGCACAACGCGGAACCCATCGCGGCGCAGGCAGCCCGCCACCTGCCCGGCCTGGGCGCGGGTGTTGACCGTCTTGCGCCAGGTCAGTGCCCCGCTCTCGGGGTCATAGGCCAGCACCTCGCGCAGTGCCTTGATGCTGGGCAGGTCGCCAGGCTTGCGGGGGGTGGTCTTTTTCATTTCTCACCCCCTTTACCTGCCGCACCATCGGGACATGGGGACATGTTTAAAGACACATGTCCCGTCCCGTCCCGCTTATGGTCGGGACATGTCCCGTCTATGTCCCGCTTTTGTCCCGTGTCCCGTTTGTTTGTGGCCTTGATGAAGTCGGCTTCCCGGATCGTCGCTGCGGGCTCCAGCACGCGGTAAACGTCCTGGGATACGGTCATCAGCCCATCCGATTGCAGGCTAGTACGGACACGTTGAAACGCTTTCTTTTTGGCGTCCGGGGTGTCAGCCGTGCTCAATTCGTAGAACTTCACGCGCCAGGCCTCTAGGTGCAGGCCGATGAACTTTCCTTCGTGGTCTAGCAGGCCGTGCCCCTCATCGCAGGCCAGGCAATAGGCGGCGATGCCTTGGCGTTGTGTTTCGCTCAGTGGCTTGAACCTGGGTGCTTCGTGGTGCTCTTGCGGTGATACCGCGCAGCTTGTGAGCGCATCGCCATCGCTGTCTGTGCCGAGTTCGATCACGGACAGGGTGAATCCATGTTCGGCGCCGTCTTGCCCATCCTTCACCTTGTCAGCACGCCATGTACGCTGGTCGCCGTTGCGGCTCACTTCGATGGCGGCATCCACTGCGGGGATTTGGCTAGAGTGCCCGCGCGGCCTGCCTGCTGCGCCGTGTCCGGTATGTGCCACCAGCACTGCCAGTCCATCGGCTGCGGCTTGCAGGGTCTTGGCCCCTTCGATGATCTCGCCCATGTCCTTGGCCGAGTTCTCATCTGCATCGGGTGCCGCACGATTTTGGGTGTCGATGAAAACCACAGCACCCTGTGGCACCACAGCGGCCAAGTCGCTCACATCAATCGGGTTATTGATGCGAAACGGCTGCATGACGAGGTGCAGCGCATCGGGCAGTGGCCGTCCGTTCTGGTGCTTCCAGGCTTCGGCGCGCAGCTTGAACCCAGCTTCACCTTCCAAAGCGACATACACCACAGCCGATGCGTTGACGCGGTAGCCGAACCAATCGCGGCCTTCAGCGATGGCACAGGCCATGTCAAAGGCCAGAAACGATTTACCGGCCTTGCTGGGGCCGTAGATTTGCGCCAGGCCACGGGTGGGCATGACACCCTTGATGCGCCATTCAATCGGCGGCATAGCCTCCAGATCAGCAGCACTCAGCAGCTTGTAACGAGGTGCAGATACAGGTGCTTCGGTGACTTCGGCGGCCTGGGTCAGCAGATCGCGTAGAACTTGTGGGCCATCGCGTTGAATCAGGTCATTGGCGTCAAAGTTGGACGGCTCGCCCTCGGGCATGTAAGCCACAGCGGCGCCCAGATCGCGGGCCACCGCTTGCGCTTCGGCCTCCTTGCCAGCGTCGGGCACCAGCACCAGGCGCAGGTCGTGGTGATGTTGTTGGAGCATCTGCACCACAGCACGCACCCGGCCCCAGCCAAAGCAAACCACAGCCGCTTCGCCGGTCGCCTCCCAGCACGCCCATGCTTGGCCGATGCCCTCCACCACATGCGCCACGCCACCGGGGCGGATGTGTCCGACGGTGAACGCGCCCTCCAGGCTTGCGCCCTTTAAGTTCAGCTTGTCGGCCATGCCCTTGTTACGCAGGCGGGCACGCACCGCCTGGTGCGGGATCATTTGCAGGCTAGACAATGTGCCGTCATGGCGCAGCACGGGCACCAGCAGAGCACCGCCCATACGTTCATTGCACTGGTGCAACGGATCGTCAGCAGGCAGCACGCGCAGGCCATCGGGTCGCCCTTGCTTGGCGTCGATGTAATCGTGGCCGACTTGTTCAGCCGGTACACCACGCGCCCAGACTTCGGCAGGGCTTGCCCCTGGTGCAAACACTGGCCCAGCATTTGCGGTCAGGTCGGGCAGGCGGATCGCAGGTTGCACAACTTCACCACGGTGTAGCTCATCGCTCCATCCATGCTTTTTGGCAAGATGAAACAGTGTTGCAGCCGTCGCCGTCTTGCCCTTGCCGCTGGGCTTGATGGAGCGAAACGCTGCACGCACGTCTTGTTCGCTTTTGAAGTTGTCGGCGCCTCTGCTCCACTCGACAATCTCATCAATCGGCAATTTGGCGGCAATGGCCGCACAGCCGATACGGTGCCAATCCTCGCGCGGCAAGTTGGACGGGATCGCCCACAATGCGCTTCTTGCCCGCAAAAAATCGTTATAGACGGTGCTTGTCATCGGCGCCCGCCTTTCTTCTGTTCCTTCTTCGCCAATCGCGCGGCCATGCGGCGAAACTCTCGCCCGCCCAGGTTGCCCGCATTGGAGCCTCCCAGCAGTTCGCCGTGTTCGGTCATGACAATTTCTGAGGGCGCACGATTGACCAGGGCCAGGCGTACAGATAGAGGTGATTTTTTCATTTCCGCACCTCCATCACGAACGCTTCCAGGTCTGCCAGGTCGCGGCAATATTTGGTCAGATTCCAGCGGGTGACAAAATAACCCCCCTCCACGCATTCGCGGCATTCAAAACCAGCCAGGGCCAATTCGGCGCGCAGTGTATGGAATCGCTTTGCAATCGCGCCAGGTTGCGCGACAATTGCGGAGTTGGTTTCGTGTGGGGTGCCGTTCTCAGGGGTGGGGACGGTGCCTTTTTTATGGGTCATCGTGCGGCCTCCGCTGCATCCTTCATCAACTCAATCAACCATTCGCGCAGCTCCATTTCGTTGGGTGCGGTCCCGATTAAGGTGTTGTTGATGGCATCGACGATGATGTATTCGCCCAGGCCGTTGTGGTTGAAACCGGAACGACTCCAACGGACGTTGATCCCCTCTATGCTCGCACGGCGGCGCAGGGTGGCCAGGGTGACGGTTTGGGGGTTGAGGGCGATCATGCGGCCACCTCCGCGTTACCCAGGCGCTCCAGGCTTTCACGGCGCAAAATATCGCGCACCACGGCGCCGATTAGGTTGGCGTCCACATAATCGGGACGTCGGCCAGCACCCAGGAACAATGCGCCTTCGCGCACCAGTTCCTCACGGTGGCCTTTACGAAAAAACTCCCAGCTTTTGGGGGTGGGAAACACCCTTCCAGCGCTTTCGGCTAACCACTCAGCCACGGGCATCAGCCCGGCCAATTGATTGCGATTTGTTGGGATTTCATTCATTCAGTCACTCCTAGAAAAGCTCGCCGCCACGGCGATGGAGTGACTATGGGGCGCTATCGGCCCTTATTTACAGAATCTGGCACGAACCCGGTGATGCTGTGCCACCGGGTCGATTTATCTGGCCTTTTGTGCGGACAAAAACGCCTTGGCGCGGCGTATGGTCAGCAGTCTTTCTTGCACGTCCAATCTGAACAACTTTGCTTTGGTTGTGTTAGTCCCAAAATCGTTGCCCGCTTGCATGTATCGGTTTAGATCATTGGTGGCGGCGGTCTTGGCCTCCATCAGCAGCCGCCTTGACTTTTCAAGCAGCATGACGTGCCCAGCCTCAGGGAATGAGGCCAGGGCCTTAGAAAACCATTCGTTGGCGTCTTCTTGCTGTTGCGCCGCGTGATCTGTACGCTTTGCAGCCCCTGCCTTTGACGCCATCTGACGATTGATATTTGACCTATGGTGGACATTTTGAGCACCCACCCATGCGCCAGTTTCCACAATGAACTGCTGAAAATCCTCGCGCACAGTGTCAGCATTACCGCCCCAGGCAGCAAAGCGACTCACGCTGCTGATAAGTCGTGCAGTCGCCGTGCCAGGGATGGTACCCACCATGTCCACGATGGTGGCCGCTAGACCTTCACGATCAGGCCCGTTTTCGGTACCCAGCAGCACCTCGATGCCATGCTGTAGATCATCCAATCCGTGAGGCAAAGGCGGCTTATTCATCCGAACACCCTTGCGGCCAAAGCCTGTTTGTCAGAAACATTTAGATGAAGATAGCGGCGCGATGCGGCCAGGGTGCTGTGCCCCAGGTGGGCCATGATTTGGGCTTGGCTGGCTCCGTTGGCGGCCAGGGTGGATGCGGCGCCATGTCGCAGCAAGTGGAAATTGTGCCCTTCTAGACCGGCCTCCTTCGTCAGCTTGGCCCACAGCTTGCGCCACTCAAATGGCGCGCCCCACTTGTTGCCGAACACCAGCGCAGCCGGGTTTTTGTTCGGCAGCTTCTTGAGTTCAGCCACAGCGGCGCTACTGATAGGCGTCACCAGTGGGATGCCTGTCTTGCTGTTCTCCGCTTGAATCAGTCCTTCGGCCAGGTCAACGTCTGCCCAGGTCAGCGCCTGTAAGTTTCCAGCGCGCCACCCGCTGGAAAACGCCACCTCGATCAGTGCGGCCATCTTGCCCCAGCGCCTGTCCAGCGCGCGGGCCAGTGCCACCAATCGGCTTTTGCCCTCTGCCGTGATGTAGCGCAGCTTTTGGGGGCTTTGCACGGTTTCCAGCCCTTTGGTCGGCGGCGTCCAGGTACGGGAAACCAGCCGTTGGCGCTTGGCGTAGCGGTAGAGGCCACCAAGATCGGCAGCGTAACGGGTCAAGGTGGTTTCTGCCATCGGCTGGCCGGACGGCACAGCGGGGCCATTGCGGCGCGGAACCATGCGGCCACGGCGCTTGAGGGCCAACAGGCCAGCATCAACATCTTCAGGGGTGATATGTGTTAGCTCGCGCTGTCCGAATTGGTCAATCCAGAAACGCAAACAGGCCAGGCTGTCGGCTGGCCGTGCGGTGCTGGCGCAGTAGGCGTGCGCCACATCAGTGAACAACGTCGAAGACATTGTGGGGTTCTCCTTAGCAAGCAAAACGATCAACGCCTTTTTCAAGGCCACTTTTGATCGCCGTGGCGGCTGCTTTACCTAGGAAAACCAATTAAATTGGTAGGCGCAATTGGACTCGAACCAACGACCCCCACCATGTCAAGGTGGTGCTCTAACCAGCTGAGCTATGCGCCTGGGTCGGTAACAAGATTCGTATTCTAGCAGGAAAAAAGGCGATTTTTCAAGTCCGTCACCGACGCCGCACCACCTGCACGCCCGGCACGTCGGAAACGGCCGACATCACCTTGGCCACGCGGGTGGCGTCCGGCACCTCCACGGTGAAAGTCATCCAGGCAACGCCCTTGACCGACTGGGTCTGCACGCCAATGACGTTGATCTTCTCGCGCGCAAACGCGTCGGAAATGTCGCGCAACAGACCCTGGCGGTCCACCGCTTCCACCGCCACGTCCACCGGATAAAACGCCGACTCCGTGCCCTTGCCCTTGGCGCCGCTCCACTGCACGTCAATGACGCGGCCCGGGTGCTTGCCGGCCAGGTGGTTGAAGTCCGGGCAGTCGGCGCGGTGGATGCTCACGCCCTTGCCGCGGGTGACGAACCCGGCGATGTCGTCCGGTGGCGCGGGCTTGCAGCACTTGGCCAGTTGCGTCAGCAGCGAATCCACGCCCACCACCAGCACGCTGCCCTGGGGGGCTTTTTCGTCGCTGCGGGCCTTGCGCAGCACCACCTCGTCGGGCGTGGGCAATGGCTCGGGCGGGTTGAGTTGTTGCTCCACCGCGCGCAGGGTCAACTCCTCTTTGCCCAGGGCCTCGAACAGGGCCTGCGGCTGGGCGTAGCCCATGGCAGAAGCCAGTTCTTCCAGGTTGATGGCGGTTTTGCCTTCGCGCTGCAGCAGTTTTTCCAGGGCCTCGCGGCCGCGGGCGGCGTTGTCCTCGGCCGCCAGGGCGTTGAACCAGGCGCGCACCTTGCTCTTGCCGCGGTGGCTGACCAGGTAGCCTTGGTCCGGGTTGAGCCAGTCGCGCGAGGGGCCGCCTTCCTTGGCGGCGACGATTTCCACCGTCTGGCCGTTGTCCAGCGGGGTGTTCAGCGGCACCATGGCGCCGTCCACGCGGGCGCCGCGGCAGCGGTGGCCCAGGTCGGTGTGCACGGTGTAGGCGAAGTCCACCGGGGTGGCGCCCTTGGGCAGCTCGACGATGGCGGCGTGCGGGGTCAACACGTAAATGCAGTCGTCGAACAGCTGGCTGGCGGCGCCGCTCAAGTCGTGCTGCCAGGCCAGCAGCTGGCGCAGCACGGCGATCTTGGCGTCGTAGTCGGAACTGGCCGAGACGCCAGCATAGCCCTTGGCGCCGGCTTCCTTGTAGGCCCAGTGTGCGGCCACGCCGTGTTCGGCGTGGTCGTGCATGGCCTGGGTGCGGATCTGGATCTCGAACGCCCGGCCCTGGCCGTCGCGCACCACGGTGTGCAGCGACTGGTAGCCGTTGGGCTTGGGTTTGGCGATGTAGTCGTCGAACTCCTCGGGCACCGGGCTGAAATGGGAATGCACGTAGGCCAGCACGCGGTAGCAGTCGTCCATGCCGGGCACCACCACCCGCAGGGCGCGGATGTCGAACACCTGGTCAAAGTCCAGCGACTTGCCACGCATCTTCTTGATGATGCTGTAGATGTGCTTGGGCCGGCCCTGCACCTCGGCGGCCACGCCCTGGGCGCGCAGCTCGGCTTCCAGCGACTGGCGCACCTGCTCCACGTGGGTTTCGCGCTCGACCCGCTTTTCGTCGAGCAGGCGGGCGATCTGCTTGTAGGTGTCGGGCTCCAGGAAGCGGAAGGACAGGTCTTCCAACTCCCACTTGATCTGCCAGATGCCCAGGCGGTTGGCCAGCGGCGCAAACACCTGCAGCGACTCGCGCGCCAGGTCCGGGTCGGGCAGGATTTTGGCGGCGGCGTGGTAGCGCAGGGTCTGCAGCCGCGAGGCAAGGCGCAACATGACCACCCGCAGGTCGCGCGAAAACGCCAGCAGCATCTTGCGCACGTTTTCGGTCTGGCTGGCGTCCAGTTCGGACACCGGCGCCTTGGCGCTGGCCAGCGGCAGGCCGTTCTGGTCTTGCGCGGCCAGGCGCTGGGCGCGCACCTGCGCGGCCTTGACGCGGGCCTGCCGTTGCAGCTGCACCAGCTTGGTGGCTTCCATGGCCACGTCGGCGTAGTCGCTGCCGAAGGCTTTGGCGATGACTTCGCGCGGGCGGTTCAGGTGCTGGCAGGCGTAGACCAGGTACACGCAGGCCTGCATTTCGGGCGTGCCCCCGATGAGGCGGATGATCTGCACCACCGCGTCGGCGTGGTCCAGGGTGTTTTCGCCGGTGTCCAGGTGTTCGCCCAGCAGCAGCGGTTCGGCAAAGGCGCGGGCGCGCGCCAGCGCTTGCTCGTCGCGGGCCTGCGGCCCCGAGCCGGCCAGGGCGGCGGCCAAGGCGGTGTGCGGCGCGTCGGTGGCCGGGGCGGCGACTGCGGTCGTGTCCAGATTCATGGGGCCAGCAAAAAGTCCTTCACCGCGGCCACCTGGTCCGGGGCCACCAGGGTGGGCGCGTGGCCCACCCCGGCGAATTCGACACAGCGGGCGCGCGGCCCGCGTTCGCCCATGCGGCGCGCGGTGTCGGCCGACAGCAGGTCGGACTCGGCGCCGCGCAGCAGCAGGGTGGGCGCAGTGATGGCGTCGTACATCTGCCACAACAGGGCCTCGCCCGCGTGGGCGGCCTGGCGCGCAGCGTCGCTGTCGCCCACGGCCAGCAGGGCCTTGAAGGGCACCGCAATGTCGGGGTCGTAGTGCAGCGTCCAGCCGCCCAGCACCGGGCGCAGCATGGGGCGCGACAGGGCCAGCCACTGCTCGGGCGTGTGCGGGCCGAAGCCGGTGGCAATCGCCCACAGCGCGTCGGCGGCGGCCTGTTCGGTGGGGAAAGTGGTTTGCACGCCGATGTAGCTGCTGATGCGCTGCAGCGCCTGCGCCTCGATGACCGGGCCCACGTCGTTGAGCACCAGGCGGCGCAGGCCCACCGCCGGCTGCGAGGCCAGGGCCATGCCGATCAGCCCCCCCATGCTGGTGCCGACCCAGTCGACCTGCAGCGCATAAGGTTCGGCCGACCCGGTGGCGGCGGCGTGGCGCTGGCGCAGGTGGGCCAGCAACACCGCCAGGTCGGTGGCGTAGGTGGGCACGGTGTAGGCCATGGGGTCGTCCAGCCAGTCGCTGTGGCCGCGGCCGGCCACGTCCACGCTCACCACGCAGGCGTGCGGCGCCAGCGCCTGGGCCAGCACGTCAAAGTCGCGGGCCTGGCGGCTCAGGCCGTGCACGCACACCACCACCCGCGCCGGGCAGGCCTGGCCGGTGGCGTTCCACTCCCACCAGGCGATGCGGCGCTGCGGGCTGTGTTTGGCCTGGGGGCCGGGAACGGCCAGGTGGTGCAGTACAGGTTCCATGCAAGAGTCTCCCGCGGGGGCACCCAGCGGGGCCTCCGACTTCCGTGATAATGTTTTCAAGCCCGCCCAACCCGTTCGTGGCTGTCACAAAACGGGACAAAGCGCCCATGTCTCGGATCGTAATGGAAATGGAGAAGACTTCATGCTGAAGAACAAGACCGCCCTCGTCACCGGCTCGACCAGCGGCATCGGCTTGGGCATTGCCAAGGCCCTGGCGCGCCAGGGCGCGAACATCGTGCTCAACGGCTTTGGCGAGGTGGAGGCGGCCCAGGCCGAGGTGGCCGCGCTGGGCGTGAAAGTCGCCTACCACGGGGCCGACATGAGCCGCCCCGCCGAGATCGAGGCCATGATGGCCGCGGCGGCCGCCGAATTCGGCCAAGTGGACATTCTGGTGAACAACGCCGGCATCCAGCACGTGGCCAGCGTGCAGGACTTTCCGGTGGACCGCTGGGACGCGATCCTGGCCATCAACCTGAGCAGCGCCTTCCACACCACGCGCCTGGCCCTGCCGGCCATGCAGGCGGCCAACTGGGGCCGCATCATCAACGTGGCGTCGGTGCACGGGCTGGTGGCGTCGGCGCAGAAGTCGGCCTACGTGGCGGCCAAGCACGGCGTGGTGGGCCTGACCAAGGTGACCGCGCTGGAAAACGCCACCACCGGCGTGACCTGCAACGCCATCTGCCCCGGCTGGGTGCTGACGCCGCTGGTGCAGAAGCAGGTGGACGCCAAGGCCGCCGCACTGGGCCTGAGCAACGAGGAGGCGACCAAGCTGCTGCTGGGCGAGAAGGAGCCGTCGATGCAGTTCACCACCCCCGAGGAACTGGGCGAACTGGCGGTGTTCTTCTGCTCGCCGGCGGCCAACAACGTGCGCGGCGTGGCCTGGAACATGGACGGCGGCTGGGCCGCCCAATAAGCCCGGCCACGGCACATCAACGCAGCTGCACGCTGCCCGCCACGCTGACCTGCACCGTGGCGCGGCCCGGCTCGGCCGGCACCGGGGCCGACGCCATGTCGGCCTTGGCCTCGGCGGCCATGAACAGGCGCGGCCGCACCGGGCTGGCCACGCCGCCGTCGCTGACCGACACCTCGCGCAGCGTGTAGCCGGCAAAGCCAAACTCCTGCGCCACCTGTTGGGCCGTGGCCTTGAACCGGGCGATGGCCTGCTGTCGCACCTCGGCCTCCAGCCGCTGGCTGGCTTCTCGGCTGAGCGAAAAATACATTTGCGCCACGCTCATGCCTGGGGTGTCGCCCGCCAACGCGGCGACCTGGGCCACGTCGCGGCCCTGCAGCAGCAGTTCGGCCGTGCCCTGCCAGCCCACCACCTGGCCGTCGCGGCCGTAGCGCGGCTGCACCTGGAAGGCGCCGGTGCTCAGCGCCAGCCCGGCGCGGGCGGCACGGGGCCGGGCGTGGGCCAGGGCCCGCTCGACACTGGCCTTGAGCTGGTTTTGCACGGTGCCGGCGTCGGGGGCCTGGTGGCGGGCCTGGAGGGTGACGGTCAGCCAGTCCTGCACCGCCTCCTGCTGGGCGCTGGCGCTGAGTTGCACCACGTTCTGGGGCTCGGTCAAAGCCTGGGCCTGGGCCGGCAAGGCCAGCGCGGCACAGAGCCAGGCCAACGCGGGCCAGCCCAAGGCATGGCGCAAGGTCGTGGGGGTCATGCGGTACTCCTGCGGTGGGTGAACATGCCCCACAGTGTGCCAGCCGCCGGCCCCCGGCGCGCGGCGCGGTACGGGCAGGACTGTGCGGCGCTGGCAACATCTGTAACAGGCGGTGTCCGGCGCGCCACACCCCTCGGCAAGCGGGGCCGGCGGTGTGACAATGACCGTTGTTACAAATTTTCGGGAGCCCGACCATGCCGCCACCCAGCAACCGCCCGGACCGCATCCTGGTCGTGGACGACGATGCCCGCATCCGCGACCTGCTCAACCGCTACCTCACCCAGGAAGGGTTCGAGGTTTGGGTGGCCGAGGACAGCCGCGC
>NZ_JAAQQT010000693.1:0-1227 GCF_011742065.1 Aquabacterium sp. A08 | reverse complement strand
GCGGCCAACGACCGCACGCCCATCATCATGCTGACCGCCAAGGGCGAGGACGTGGACCGCATCGTCGGCCTGGAGGTGGGTGCCGACGACTACCTGGGCAAGCCCTTCAACCCGCGCGAACTGCTGGCGCGCATCCACGCGGTGCTGCGCCGCCGTCCGCCGCCCGAGATGCCGGGGGCGCCGTCGCAGGATGCCGAGGTGGTGCGCTTCGGCCCCTTCGAGCTGGACCTGGGCCAGCGCACCCTGACGCGCGACGGCGTGGACGTGGGCCTGACCACGGGCGAGTTCGCCATGCTCAAGGCGCTGGTGCGCCACCCGCGCCAGCCGCTGTCGCGCGACAAGCTGGCGCAACTGGCCCGTGGGCGCGAGTTCGAGCCCTTCGACCGCAGCCTGGACGTGCAGGTGTCGCGGCTGCGCAAGCTGATCGAGAACGACCCGTCCTCCCCTCGCTACCTGCAGACCGTGTGGGGGGTAGGCTACGTCTTCGTGCCCGACGATGGGCAAGCCTGAGCCGCCCCGAGCGCCCCCCACCCAGGCCGGGGCGCAGCGCAGCATCGGCCTGTTCTGGCGCACCTTTCTGCTGCTCGGGCTGCTGCTGCTGGGTTCGGTGGTGGCGTGGTTCCAGACCTTTCGCACGCTGGAAGAAGAGCCCCGCGCGCTGCAAAGCGCCCACCAGTTGGCGTCGCTGGTCAACCTCACGCGGGCGGCGCTCGTGCACGCGGACGCGATCGCCCGCGTCTCGCTGGTCAAAACCCTGGTGGACGAGGAAAACGTGCGCATCGCCGTGCGCGAACCCACCGACACCCACCTGCCCTACAACCAGACCACCCACAACCGCCGCATCAGCGAGGTGCTGGCGTCCCGCCTCGGCCAGGACACCCTGGTCGCGCGCGAGGTCAACGGCTTTCCCGGACTGTGGATCGGCTTCGACATCGGGGCCGAAACCTACTGGCTGCTGGCCGACCCGGAACGGGTGGACGCGATCGGCGGGGTCACCTGGCTGGTCTGGCTGGGCATCGCCGGCAGCCTGTCGCTGCTGGGGGCGGCGGCCATTGCGCGCCTGATCGACCACCCGCTCAAGCGCCTGTCGTGGGCGGCGGCACGGGTGCGCGAGGGCGACTTCCAGGCCAGCCGCCTGGACGAAACCGTGCCGACCACCGAGATCCGGGCGGTGAACGTGGGTTTCAACCGCATGGCCGAGCGCCTGGCCAAGGCCGAGGCCGACCG
>NZ_JAAQQT010000692.1:40648-71544 GCF_011742065.1 Aquabacterium sp. A08 | reverse complement strand
AAAGACGTGCTGGCGGTGCTGGCCGCCACCGGCGCCTGGCTGGGGCAGGTGCTGGCGCCGCAGCAGACGCTGGTGGAGCGCAACATCGACACCCTGGCCGAGCTGCTGCAGCTCAACCGCGCCGAACGCGCCGTGCTGCTCTACGGCACGCTGGCGCGCTACCAGCGCGACCTGCGCAACCTGCTGGTGGAGTTCAAGGTGCACAACGCCCCCGAGGCCCACGCCGCGCTGGCCGACCTGGCCGGCGTCGAGCCGGCCGAGGTGGCCGAGGCCCTGCGCCCCGGCTCCCGGCTGGAGCGCATCGGGCTGGTGGACAACCTGCTGTCGGAACACAACATCACCGACATGGCCGACCTGATGAAGGTGAGCGAACGCCTGCCGCCGGTGCTGATGCGCGAGTACCGCCACCACCACGAGCTGATGGCGGTGTTCACCCGACCGGCCGCCCGTTCGCCGCTGGCGCTGGCCGACTTCGACTTCGTGCGCGACGACGCCCAGGTGCTGTGCGCCCTGCTGCGCGAGGCGGTGGCGCGGCGCGAGGCCGGCGTCAACGTGCTGCTGTACGGCCCACCCGGCACCGGCAAAACCGAACTGGCGCGGGTGCTGGCCCAGAGCGCCGGGCTGGAGCTGTTCGAGGTGGAGTACGCCGACCGCGAAGGCCATGCCCTGGCCGGGCGCGACCGATACCGCTCGCTGCAGATCGCCCAGGTGTTTTTGAAGGGCACGGCGCGCTCGGCGCTGCTGTTCGACGAGGTGGAGGACGTGTTCCCCACCCTGCCCGGCGCGGCGGCAGCCCACACGGGCCAAGCCGGCGGCGGGCGCAACGCGGGCACCGCCGTGGGCGGCAAGGCCTGGGTCAACCAGGTGCTGGAGAACAACCCGGTGCCCACCCTGTGGGTGACCAACCGCATCGACCAGATCGACCCCGCCTTCCGCCGCCGCTTCGCCTACCACCTGGAACTCAACAGCCCACCGCCCGGCGCGCGCGAGCGGCTGGTGCGCAAGGCGCTGGCGGGCGAGCCGGTGTCCGACGCGCTGGTGCAGCGCCTGAGCGAACGCCCGGGGCTGACGCCGGCACAGATCGGCACCGCGCTGCGCTTTGCCCGGCTGGTGGCGCCCGACGAGGCCCCCGACCCGGCCCGCTTCGACGGCCTGATCGAACGCCAGCTGGCCCACGCCGACCAGGCCCTGGGCCGCCGCCCCGGCGACCCGGCCCGGCCCAACCCACTGGGCTACGGCCTGGACTGGCTGCACACCGCCTCGCGCCACGCCCTGCCGCAGGTGCTCGCCGCCCTGCGCGCGCGCGGCCACGGCACGCTGTGCTTTTACGGCCCGCCCGGCACCGGCAAAACCGCACTGGCCGAACACCTGGCGCGCACCCTGGAGCGGCCGCTGATGCTGCGCCGCGCCAGCGACCTGGTGAGCAAGTTCGTGGGCGAGACCGAGCAGCAGATGGCCGCCATGTTCGCCGAGGCCGAGGCCGAACAAGCGGTGCTGCTGCTGGACGAGGCCGACAGCTTCCTGCTCGACCGGCGCGGCGCCCAGCGCGCACACGAGGTCAGCGAGGTCAACGAAATGCTGCAGGGCATGGAACGCTTTCGCGGCGTTTTCGTCTGCACCACCAACCTGCTGGAGCGGCTGGACGCCGCCGCGCTGCGCCGCTTCACCTTCAAGATCGAGTTCAAACCCCTGCGGCCGGCGCAGCGCTGGGCGCTGTTCGCCCAGGCCGCGCTGGGCCGCGCCACGCCGCCCGAGCCCGGCTGCGACGCCCGCCACACCGCCTGGGCCGCGCGGCTGCAGCGGCTCGATCAGCTCTGCCTGGGCGACTTTGCCGCGGTGCAGCGCCAGGCCGAGATTCTGGGCGAGGCGCTGGACCCGGACGCCTTCCTGGCCGAACTGGAGGCCGAACACCGCCTGAAACCCGAGGTGCGCGAACACCGCGCCATGGGCTTCACGGGTTGACGACGCGCAGCACCTCGGCGCCGTAGGCCTGCAGCTTGGCCTGGCCCAGCCCGGGGATGCCCTGCAGGTCGTCCAGCGACGCCGGCTGGCGCTCGGCGATGGCGCGCAGCGTGGCGTCGTGGAAGATGACGTAGGCCGGCCGGTTGTGTTCGCGCGCCACCTCGGCGCGCCAGGCCTTGAGCGCGGCCAGGGCCTCGCGCGCGGCCAGGGTCAGCGTGGCCTCGCTGGCGACCACGCGCTGGCGCTCGGCGCTGCGGTTGCGCGCGCCCTTGGGCGCCGCGCTCTGCACCCGCAGGCGCACCTCGCCCTCGCCCTTGAGCAACGGACGCGCCGCTTCGCCCAGGTGCAGGGTGTTGAAGTGCTCGCCGTCCACCCACACCATGCCGCGGGCGATGAGCTGGCGCAGCAGGCTGCGCCATTCGCTCTCGCCCAGCTGCGCCCCAATGCCGAAGGTGCTGAGCCGCTCGTGCCCGTGCTGCTGCACCTTCTCGGTCGCCTTGCCGCGCAGAATGTCGATCAAATGGCCCGCGCCAAACGCGGTGCCGCTGGCCTGCTGCACCCGGTAGATGCACGACAGCAGCTTGCGCGCGGCCTCGGTCGCGTCCCAGGTTTGCGGCGGCTGCAGGCAGTTGTCGCAGTTGCCGCAGGGCTGGGAAGCCTCGCCAAAGTAGGCCAGCAGCCGCACCCGGCGGCAGTCGGTGGCCTCGGCCAGGGCCAGCAGCGCGTCCAGCTTGCCGCGCAGCACCTGCTTGAACTCGTCGGCCGCCGGGCTTTCGTCAATCATGCGGCGCTGGTTCACCACGTCCTGCAGGCCGTAGGCCATCCAGGCGTTGGCCGGCTCGCCGTCGCGCCCGGCGCGGCCGGTTTCCTGGTAGTAGCCCTCGATGTTCTTGGGCATGTCCAGGTGCGCCACAAAGCGCACGTCGGGCTTGTCGATGCCCATGCCAAAGGCCACGGTGGCGACCATGATCAACCCCTCCTCACGCAGGAAGCGGTCCTGGTGGCGCTGGCGCAGCTTGGCGTCCAGCCCGGCGTGGTAGGGCAAGGCCCGCAGGCCGTGCGCCGCCAGCTGCGCGGCCACGTCCTCCACCTTGCGCCGCGACTGGCAGTACACCACGCCCGCGTCGTGGCCGTCGGGGCCGCTGTGCTCGCGTTCGATGAAGCGCAGCAGCTGCTGCAGCGCCTCCTTTTTCTCGGCGATCAGGTAGCGGATGTTGGGCCGGTCGAAGCTGCTGACGAAGTGCTGCGCGTCCTCCAGCCGCAGGTGATGCACGATGTCGGCGCGGGTCAGCGCGTCGGCGGTGGCGGTCAGCGCGATGCGCGGCACGTCGGGGAAGCGTTCGTGCAGCGCGGCCAGGCCCCGGTACTCGGGCCGGAAATCGTGGCCCCACTGGCTGACGCAGTGCGCCTCGTCGATGGCGAACAGGCTGAGCCGCCCGCGCTCGTGCAGCGACTGCAGCTGCGCCATGAAGCGCGGGGTGGTCAGGCGCTCCGGCGCGGCGTACAGCAGGGTGATGTCGCCGCGGAACAGGCGGCGCTCGACGTCGGCGGCTTCCTCGCTGCTGAGGCTGGAGTTCAGGTAGGCCGCTTCGACGCCGGCCTCCAGCAAGGCACCCACCTGGTCGTGCATCAGCGCGATCAGCGGCGACACCACGATGGCCACCCCCAGCCCGGCGCGGTGGCGCACGATGGCGGGAATCTGATAGCACAGCGACTTGCCACCGCCGGTGGGCATGAGCACCAGCGCGTCGCCGCCGGCGCTCAGGTGTTCGACGATGGCCTGCTGCGGGCCGCGAAAGCGGTCGTAGCCGAACACCTCGGCCAGCACCGACGCGCAGGCCGGGCCGGTCCCGGCGGCGTCCCGGGCGGCGGTGGCCACGCTCACATCTGTTCCCAGGGCAGCCCCTCGTAGCGCCAGCCGCTCACGGTGGAGCGGTGGAAGCGGTCGTCCAGCTCGCCCTCGAAGCCGTGCACCACGTGGGCCACGTCGGTGAAGCCGGCGGCCTCCAGCGCCTGGGCGGCTTCCAGGGTGCGCTTGCCGCTGCGGCAGATCAGCAGGATGGGGCGCTGCTTGCTCTCGGCCTCGGCCTCCACCTGGCGGGCAAAGCGGGCGGGGTCGGCGGCCAGGTCCGGGTACTCGTACCAGGGCACGTTGACCACGCCGGGCGGGCGCCCGACGTAGAGGGATTCGATCTCCATGCGCACGTCCACAAACAGCGGCGCCTGCTCGGACGGGTCGTCTGCGTGCGCCTGCAACCAGGCCCAGGCCTCTCGGGGTTGGAAATGCTTCATGGTCGGTATTGTCGCCGGGCCCGCTCAGCGGCCGTGTTCCAGGTAGCGCTTGCGCCAGAAGAACAGGCTCAAGCCCACCGCCACCCCCGCCATGCCACCCAGCGTCAGCCAGAAGCCGCCCTGTTCGTGCAGCAGCGGGATGAAGTCGAAATTCATGCCGAAAATGCCGGCGATCAGGTTCAGCGGCAGAAAGACGGCGGTGAGCACGGTGAGGGTGCGCATGATGTCGTTGGCGCGGTGGCTTTGGGCCGAAAAGTGCATTTGCACCGCCGCTTCGGCGCTTTGCTCCAGCCGGCGCACGTGGTGCACCACCCGTTCGATGTGTTCCAGCACGTCGCGGCTGCGCACCTTGAGCAGTTCCAGCCCACGCGCGCCGGTGGCCACGTCGTCGGGCGACCAGGCGTTGAGCGCTTCGATCCAGTCCTGCAGCGCGGCGCGCTGGTCTTCGCAGATCTCGTCCAGCTGGTGCAGGGCCAGCCGCGCGTCCAGCAGGCTGCCCCAGTTGTTGAAGCGGGTGCGCGGGTTGAGCAGTTCGGCCTGCCAGTGGTCGAGCTGGCGCGTGAGTTCGCGGCGCAGGTCCAAATAACCGTCCACCATCTGGCTGACCAGGCGCAGCATGAGTTCGGCCGGGCTGTCGGGCATGAGCCGGCCCGAGGCACCGCGCACCGCGCCAGCCGCCTCGGCCGGGGCGGTGTCGTCCCCGGCGCGGGCGTGGGCTTCGGCCCAGGCCAGCAGGCGGGTCGCGTAACCGTCGCGCACCGGGCACACCGCAGGGTGCACGGTGATGAGCACCCGGTCGAACACCGCAAACCCCACCGGGCTGGTGTCGATGCGGCGCAGCACCGGCGGCCCCCCGCGCGGCACCGAGCGGTGCAGGATGCGACCCGGGGCCTCCAGGTCGGTTTCCGACGCACCCTGCGCCAGCCGCCGAATCACCAGGATGTCGTACTGCGCGGTGTAGTCGAAGTGCGAGGGCAACTGGTTGTTCAACAGGTCGGACACGTGCAGGTCCACCAGCGGGGCGCGCAGCCAGGCGTGCAGGCGGGCCTGCACCTCGGCCTGCATCAGTTCGAACTCGCGCCGGCCCAGCGCCAGCCACAGAAAGCCTTGTGGCGGCAGGGCGTCGGGCAGCGCACCGTGTTCGCTGACGCGCTGGCCCTGGAGGTGGAAGACCCGCATGGGTGGACCGTGCGCCGGGTCAGCCCTGGCGCAACAGGCGCGCGGCTTCGCGGGCGAAGTAGGTCAGCACGCCGTCGGCGCCGGCGCGCTTGAAGGCCAGCAGGCTTTCCATCATCACCGCGTCGTGGGCCAGCCAGCCGTTCTGCGCGGCGGCTTTCAGCATGGCGTACTCGCCGCTCACCTGGTAAGCAAAGGTGGGCACCTTGAACTCGTCCTTCACGCGGCGCACCACGTCCAGGTAGGGCATGCCGGGCTTGACCATCACCATGTCGGCGCCCTCGGCCAGGTCCAACGCCACCTCGCGCAGGGCTTCGTCGGTGTTGCCGGGGTCCATCTGGTAGACCTTTTTGTCGGCCTTGCCCAGGTTGGCGGCGCTGCCCACCGCGTCGCGGAAGGGGCCGTAGAAGGCACTGGCGTACTTGGCGCTGTAGGCCATGATGCGGGTGTGCACGTGGCCGTGCGCCTCCAGCGCCTGGCGGATGGCGCCGATGCGGCCGTCCATCATGTCGCTGGGCGCCACGATGTCCACGCCGGCGGCGGCCTGGCACAGGGCCTGTTTCACCAGCACCTCCACCGTGGGGTCGTTCAGGATGTAGTTGTGCTCGTCGAGCAGGCCGTCCTGGCCGTGGCTGGTGTAGGGGTCCAGCGCCACGTCGGTCATGATGCCCAGGTTGGGCACTTTGGCCTTGAGTTCAGCCACCACGCGAGGAATGAGACCATCAGGGTTGTAGGCTTCGCGGCCATCAGGGGTTTTGAGCGCCTGGTCGATGACCGGAAACAGCGCCATCACCGGAATCCCCAAATCCACACACTCCTGCGCCACGGGCAACAGCAGGTCCAGGCTCAAACGCTCCACACCGGGCATGGAGGCCACGGCCTCGCGCCGGTTCTCGCCGTCCAGCACGAACACCGGGTAGATCAGGTCGTGCGCGCTGAGGCGGTGTTCGCGCACCAGGTTGCGGGTGAACACGTCGCGGCGCAGGCGGCGCGGGCGCGACAGGGGGTAGGGTGCGGTGTGCGTGGTCATGCCGGTATTGTGGCAAATGTGCGCCGCCCCCCTTGCAAGATGCGGGACGCGCAGTACACTGAATCGGATGTGTCCGGGCGCTTCGGCCCGGCTCCCGTTCCTTGTTGTTCGGCCCCGCCCCCCGACGCCTGTGTCACCGCCACCCACCCCCCCCACCGACCCGGACACCGCCCCCGGCGCCTGGCGCATGGCCGAGCACTGGCCCGAGCTGGCGCAGGCGGTGACCGACCAGGCCATCGAGTCGGTGGACCTGATGCTGCGCGGCCTGGACCTGCTGGTGCAGCGCGGCCGCCTGACCCAGGCCGAATACCAGGTGCTGGCCACACCGGCGCAGCGGCTCAAGCACTGTGGCATCCACGCCCAGCAGATCGTGCGCTTCCAGAGCGGCCGGGTGCGCCAGTCGCACGAAAAGATCGACCTGGCCTACGTGGTCGAGTCGGTGCTGCAGGAACGGCGCGACGACCTGGCGCTGATGGGCATCACCGTGCGGCGCAAGTTCCAGCCCATGCCGGTGCTGATCGACCCGACCCTGGGCTACAGCCTGGCGCAGGCCATGCTCGAATGGTGCACCCCGCTGGGCAGCCACATCGACCTGCGGCTGGACGCCCAGGGCGAGCCGGCCCGCGCCCGGCTGTGGATGAAGGTGCTGACCGACACCGCGCCGGTGCAAAGCCAGGTGTTCGTCGACAACATCCAGTGGCTGCTGCTGCGCCAGATCGCCGCGACCGACGGCGGCCTGGAGCTGACGCGCGAGGTGCAGCCCGACGGCGTGACCCTGACCGCGCTGTGCAAGCGCACCCTGGGCGCACCGCTGGCGGCCGACACCGGCGCGGCCGCCACCACGCCCTCCACCCTGTTCAAGACCGTCACCGGGGCCTACGTGCTGGTGTGCTCGGCCTCGGCCGACACGCGGCTGCAGGCGCTCGGGCTGGTCAAGCCGCTGGGCGCCAGCGCCGACGGCGTGGCCAGCGGCGCGCAGGCGGTGGCGGCCCTGCGCGACCGCGAGGTGCACCTGCTGGTGCTGGACGAGGTGCACCCCCCGGCCGACGTGGCCAGCCTGCAGTTCGAACTGGCGGCGCACCACCCGTCCCTGGCCGTGCTGCGGCTGGTGCCGGCCGGCAGCGCCACCCTGCCCATGGCCGGCATGGCGCCCACCACCGTGGCCATCGACACGCTGGGCACGGCGCTGGGGCCGGCGGTGATGTTCACCCTCTCCAACGTCATTTGAGTCCATCCGTCCGCCCAGGAGGCGCCATGCCGGCCGGGCATTTCATCCCCGAAGAACAACCGCAGAAAACGGCCGAGGCTTTGCAGGCATTTTTTGCCTGCCCCTTATCGTTCAGCATTTTTGAATGTTGCGACAGTTTAAATTCAAACTGAACTGCACGGTTGAAACTTACAGTTGGGCCATCGCAACTTCACTGGAGATCCCGCCATGTTCCAACACCCCGCCTTTCCCCTGGCCGCCCGCCTGCTGATGGTCGCGCTGTTCCTGCCCGCCGGGCTCAACAAAATCACCGGCTTTGAAGGCACCGTGGGCTACATCGCGTCGGTCGGGTTGCCACTGGCCACGGTGGGCGCGGTCGTCGCCATCGTGGTGGAAGTGGTCGGCTCGCTGGCGCTGCTGGCCGGTTTCGCCACCCGCTGGGCGGCGCTGGCCTTGGCGCTCTTCACGCTGGGCGCCTCGGTCTTCTTCCACAACTACTGGGCCATGCCGGCCGACCAGCAGTTTGTGCAACAGCTGTTGTTCTTCAAAAACCTCGGCGTGGTGGGCGGCCTGCTGGCCCTGGCGGCGGCCGGTGCCGGCGCCTGGAGCCTGGACGCGCGCCGCGGCGACGTCTGAGCCCTCACCCCCAAGGAGATCGCCATGTCCCAGCCTGCTGACCACCCACCCCTGACCACCTTGCAGGGCCACGAGAAAGACCTGGGCGGCGGCTTCCTGGTGCGCCGTCTGCTGCCCCAAGTGCAGCGGCGCACGGTGGGGCCGTTCGTGTTCTTCGATCACATGGGGCCACTCAGCGGCGTGGGTCAGCGCGAACACGACGTGCGGCCCCACCCGCACATCGGCCTGGCCACCCTCACCTACCTGCTGGCCGGCGCGATGATGCACCGCGACAGCACGGGCGCGGTGCAACGCATCGAGCGCGGCGCCGTCAATCTGATGACGGCCGGCCGGGGTGTGGTGCACAGCGAGCGCACGCCCGACGACCTGGTGGGCCAGCCGGTGCACACCCACGGCCTGCAGCTGTGGCTGGCGCTGCCGCGGTCGCACGAAGAAGCCCCGGCGGCTTTTGAACATGTGGCGGCCGACCGCTTGCCGCTGGAGCAGCACGGGGGTGTCGGCGTCCGCGTGCTGGTGGGCGAGGCCTTCGGGCAACGCTCACCGGTGGCCCTGCCCATGCAGACGCTGTACCTGGACCTGCGGCTGGCCCCGGGTGCCTCGCTGCGTGTGCCGCGCCTGGCGCCCGAAGTGGCGCTGTACGCGCCCGAGTCACCGTTCCTGGTGGATAGCCAACCGGTACCGGCGCGGGTGATGGCGCTGCCCGACGCGAGGGGTTTTACCCTGAGCGCCCCGGCCGACGCCCCTGCGCAAGTGCTGGTGGTGGGCGGCGAGCCGCCCGACGCGCCGCGCTACCTCTGGTGGAACTTCGTGTCCAGCCGGCGCGAGCGCATCGAACAGGCGGTGGCGGACTGGGAAGCCGGGCGCTTCCCGCCGGTGCCGGGTGACACCGAACGGATCCCGGCGCCGCCGTGGCGGCCCTTGAAAGCACCATGAAAAACGGCGCCCGGAGGCGCCGTTTTGTTGCGGGTTCAACGCTCGCTCAGGCCTGCCCGGCCTTCACCTTCAAACGCCAGGCGTGCAGCAGCGGCTCGGTGTAGCCGCTGGGCTGCTCCTTGCCCTTGAACACCAGGTCCAGCGCGGCCTGGTAGGCACCGCCCTGCGGGTTGGCCACCAGCGGCTTGTACGCCGGGTCGCCGGCGTTCTGGGCGTCCACCTTGGCGGCCATGCGGGCGTAGGTGTCGCGCACCTGCTGCTCGGTCACCACGCCGTGGTGCAGCCAGTTGGCCACGTGCTGGCTGGAAATGCGCAGCGTGGCGCGGTCCTCCATCAGGCCCACGTCGTTGATGTCGGGCACCTTGGAGCAGCCCACGCCCTGGTCCACCCAACGCACCACGTAGCCCAGAATGCCCTGGATGTTGTTGTCCAGCTCGGCCTGCTTGTCTTCCTCGCTCCAGTTCGGGGTGGCGGTCACCGGCACGGTCAGCAGGCCGGTGAGCAGGTTGTCGCGCTCGGCGTCGGCGTCGATCTGCTCCAGCTCTTGCTGGATGTCGGACACCAGCACCCGGTGGTAGTGCAGCGCGTGCAGCGTGGCCGCGGTGGGGCTGGGCACCCAGGCGGTGTTGGCACCGGCCTTGGGGTGGCCGATCTTCTGGTCCAGCATGGCGGCCATCAGGTCGGGCATGGCCCACATGCCCTTGCCGATCTGCGCCTTGCCACGCAGGCCCATGCCCAGGCCGACCAGCACGTTGTTGCGCTCGTAGGCCTGGATCCAGGCGCTGGTCTTCATGTCGCCCTTGCGCACCATGGGGCCGGCCAGCATGGCGGTGTGCATTTCGTCGCCAGTGCGGTCCAGGAAGCCGGTGTTGATGAAGGCCACGCGGCTGGCGGCGGCGGCGATGCAGGCCTTCAGGTTCACGCTGGTGCGGCGCTCCTCGTCCATGATGCCCAGCTTGACGGTGCTGTCGGGCAGGCCCAGCAGCTGTTCCACGCGGCCGAACAGCTCGGCGGCGAAGGCCACTTCCTTGGGGCCGTGCATCTTGGGCTTGACGATGTAGACGCTGCCGGTGCGGCTGTTGCGGATCCCGTGGGCGCCGTTGCCCTTGAGGTCGTGCAGCGCGATGGTGGTGGTGACCACCGCGTCCATGATGCCCTCGGGGATTTCGCGCGCAGTGCCGTCGGCGGCGGTGTAAAGGATGGCCGGGTTGGTCATCAGGTGGCCGACGTTGCGCACGAACATCAGGCTGCGGCCGTGCAGGCGCACCTCGCCGCCGTGGGGGGCGGTGTACACGCGGTCGGGGTTGAGGCCGCGGGTCATGGTGCGGCCGCCCTTGTCGAAGGACTCGGTCAGCGTGCCCTTGAGGATGCCCAGCCAGTTGCTGTAGCCCAGCACCTTGTCTTCCGCGTCCACCGCGGCCACGGAGTCTTCCAGGTCGAGGATGGTGGACAGGGCGGCTTCCAGCACCACGTCGGCGACGCCGGCGCGGTCGCTGGCGCCGATGGCGGTGCTGCGGTCCACGACGATTTCCAGGTGGTTGCCGTGGTGCTTGAACAGCACGCCGGCGGGGGCGGCGGCCTCGCCGCGGTAGCCCACGAGCTGGGTCGCGTCCTTCAGGCCGGTGGTGTGGCCGTTGTCCAGCGTCACCTGCAGCGCGCCGCCGACGATGGCGTAGCCGGTGGCGTCGTCGTGCGAGCCCTGGGCCAGCGGCACGGTCTGGTCGAGGAAGTGGCGGGCGAAGGCGATGACCTTGGCGCCGCGTTTGGCGTTGTAGCCCGGGCCTTTGGCGCAGCCGTCGGCTTCGGAAATGGCGTCGGTGCCGTACAGCGCGTCGTACAGGCTGCCCCAGCGCGCGTTGGCGGCGTTCAGGGCGTAGCGCGCGTTCAGGATGGGCACCACCAGCTGCGGGCCGGCCTGCACGGCCAGTTCGGCGTCCACGTTGGCGGTGGTGGCTTGCACGCCGCTGGGTGCCGGCACCAGGTAGCCGATGGTTTCCAGGAACTGGCGGTAGGCGGCCATGTTCTGGATGGGGCCGGGGTTGGCGCTGTGCCAGGTGTCCAGCTCGGTCTGCAGGCGGTCGCGCTCGGCCAGCAGGGCGATGTTCTTGGGCGCCAGGTCGGCCACGATGGCGTCGAAACCGGTCCACCAGCGGGCGGCGTCGACGCCGGTGCCGGGCAGCACCTGCTGGTTGACGAAATCGTACAGCGCGGTCGCGACTTGCAGGCGGCCAACGGCGGTGCGGGGCGTGGACATGGGCAAAACCTCCAGGATAGAAAAAAAGGGTGGGCCCATTCCGGCCCATGCAACACCGCTACTGTATGCCACTGGGCCCACCCGATTGGTGGGCGGTTTGCGCAGTGACTCGTGACATTTTTATAATGAATCCGGCAAATCTTTCCGACAACAGCAACTTTTAACCCTCCCAATCTCCCACAGGTGCGCATGGACAAGCTCAAAGCCATGGAAACCTTCGTCGCCGTGGCCACGCGGGGCAGCCTGGCCGCGGCCGCCCGCGCCGAGGGGGTGGCGCCGGCCATCGTCGGGCGCCGGCTGGACGCGCTGGAAGAGGCGCTGGGGGTCAAGCTGCTGGTGCGCACCACCCGGCGCCTGACCCTCACCCACGAGGGCAGCGCCTTCCTGGAGGACTGCCAGCGCCTGCTGGCCGACCTGGCCAACGCCGAGGCGAGCGTGAGCGCCGGGGGGGTGAAGGCCAAGGGGCACCTGCGCATCACCGCGCCGGCCGGCTTCGGGCGGCGGCACGTGGCGCCGCTGGTGCCGCAGTTCCACGAACGCCACCCCGAGGTCACCGTCTCGCTCAACCTGAGCGACCGCGTCATCGACCTGGCCGCCGAAGGCTACGACTGCGCGGTGCGCGTGGGGGACTTGCCCGATTCGTCGCTGGTCAGCATTCGCCTGGCCGACAACCGGCGCCTGTGCGTGGCCACGCCGCGCTACCTGCGCCAGCACGGGCGGCCGCAGCACCCGCACGACCTGGCGCGGTTCGATTGCCTGACGCTGTCGTCGGACGCGTCGCAAACGCGCGGCTGGGCGTTCCAGCTGCCCCCGGGCGACGACGGCAAGCCAGGGGAGCTGATCCACCTGCGCCCGGGCGGCCCGCTGGACTGCTCCGACGGGCAGGTGCTGCACGAGTGGTGCCTGGCCGGCCACGGCATCGCGTGGCGCAGCATCTGGGAGGTGGAAAGCGACATCGCGGCCGGCCGGCTGCACAGCGTGCTGGACGAATTTGCCGCGCCGCCCAACGGCATCTACGCGGTGTTTCCCCAGCGCAAGCACCTGGCGCTGCGGGTGCGGCTGTGGATCGACTTCCTGCGCAGCCGCTACGGCCAGCCGGATTTCTGGTCGCGCCCGGCGGGGGCGGGCTGAACGCCACCCACGACCACCCCAGCGCCGTCAGACCACCTGCAGCTTGACGCCACCGGGCTGGGCCTCGGCGATCTCGCCCACCTCGGCCGCGTCGGCAAAGCCGTGCCGCTGGAAAATGGCCAGCACCTCGGCCACCGCCTCGGGCGCGCAGGCCACCAGCAGGCCACCGCTGGTTTGGGGGTCGGTCAGCAGCGCGCGGTCCACCGGGTCCAGGCGTTCGGCCAAGGCCACCTCGTGGCCGTAGGCGGCCCAGTTGCGCCCGCTGGCCCCGGTCACCATGCCGGCCGCGGCCAGCTCGCGCACGCCGTGCACCAGCGGCACCCGGTCCATGGCCAGGCGCACCGTGGCGCCGCAGCCGCGCGCCATTTCCAGCGCGTGGCCGGCCAGGCCGAAGCCGGTCACGTCGGTCAGCGCGTGCACGCCGGCCAGCGCGGCCAGGTCCGGGCCCGGGGTGTTGAGCTTCGTGGTGAGGGCGATCATCTGCGCGTAGCCTTCGGCCGGCAGCGCGTCTTTCTTCAGCGCGGCCGACAGCACACCCACGCCCAGCGGTTTGCCCAGCACCAGCCGGTCGCCCACGCGGGCGTCGGCGTTGCGCTTGACGCGCTGGGGGTGCACCAGGCCCAGCGCCACCAGCCCGTAAATCGGCTCCACCGAGTCGATGGTGTGACCGCCCGCGATCGGGATGCCGGCCGCGCGGCAGACGCTCTGGCCACCGTCCAGAATTTTGCCGATGGTGTCGGTGCTGAGCACGCTGATGGGCATGCCCACCAGCGCCAGCGCCATGATGGGGGTGCCTCCCATGGCGTACACGTCAGAGATGGCGTTGGTGGCCGCGATACGCCCGAAATCGAACGGGTCGTCCACGATGGGCATGAAGAAGTCGGTGGTGGCGATCAGCGCCTGCTCGTCGTTGAGCCGGTACACCGCCGCGTCGTCGGCGGTCTCAATCCCCACCAGCAATTCCTTGGGGATGGGCATCGCGCTGGTGCCCTTGAGGATGTCCGACAGCACGCCGGGCGCGATCTTGCAGCCACAGCCACCACCGTGCGACAGGCTGGTCAGGCGGGGTGGGGCGGCGGGCGTGGCGGGGGCGTTCATTGGGCGGTCCTTCTACAAGAGTTCATCGATCACGGCGCGCAAGGCGGCCCGCTCGGCGGCGGGTTCGAACAGCGCAGCGCGTTGTGCGCATTGTGCTTGCAAGTGCGCCAGCACGCCGTCGGACGCGCCGATGCCCGCCCGACAGCGGCGCAACCAGGCCACCAGGGCCGGCGCATCGCCCGGGGGGAAGTAGCCGGCATAGCCTTCGCCCAACATGCCCACGTTGCCCGGCACGCGCGAGGCCAGCACCGGCGTGCCGCACAGCACCGCCTCCATGACGACGTGAGCGCCGCCTTCCATGCGGCTGGGGTGGACCAGCACGTGCGCGCGCTGGATGCGCTGGCGCGCGGCGGCGTGGGGCAGGCCGCCCAGCCAGCGGTAGTGCGGGCAGGCGGCGGCCGTGGCCCGGGCCTGCTCGCCCAGGGCCGGGTCGAGGGCCTGGCCGATGTGGTCGATCAGGATACCTTCGCCAGGGTGCAGCAGGCGCGCGGCCTCGAACAGGGTCTGGGGCCATTTCTCGTCGCGCAGGTGGCCCACCGCCACCGCCCGCAGGTGCGCGGCGGTTTTGGGCAGGGTGGCGCGCCGGGTGCTGGACTGGAACACCACCCGGCATTTGTCGCGCCACGCGGCCGGCACATCGGCCGGCGCCTGCTCCTGCAGCACGATGAGCCGCGTGGCCAGGGCCAGCGAGCGCTGGGCGTCGGCGTCCACCGCGATGTCGCGGTACAGGTCGGTGCCGGTGAGGGCCACCACCAGCGGCCGACCCGGGCAGGCCTCGACCCAGGCCGCGATGCTGGCGGCCGAGCGGCGCGCGTGCAGCGCCAGCAGCACGTCGGCCGCTGTGGCCGCGCCGCCGGCGTCGGGCCACTGGGGCACCACATGCACCCGGAAGGCGCCGGCCAGCAGGCGCGCCCAGCGCCGCGCCGTCTGCCAGTTGCCGTTGTTGGCGTCGGCCAGTGCGGGGGTGACCAGGCAGAGGGTGGGCAGAGCGGGCATGGTGGGGTGGGAGCGGTTCGGCCGATTGTGACGCGGCACCGACCACGCCGCGATGCCCCGTGCGCCAACGCCCCCGGCCATTCGCGGTTTAATAGCGCCTTCCTTATCCCCCTTCACCGGATAACCCCACCATGACCACTCGCCGCACTTTCAGCGCACTCTTGACCTGCGCCGCCCTCGGCCTCGGCACCCTCGCCCAGGCCCAAACCGTTTTCCGGGTGACCACCATCCCCGAAGAAGCCGCCACCGAACAGGTGCGCAAGTTCACCCCGCTGGCCAGCTACCTGGAAAAGGCCCTGGGCCTGAAGGTCGAATTCACCCCGGTGAACGACTACCCGGCCGCCGTCGAAGCGCTGGTCAACAAAAAGGTCGATCTCGTCTGGTTCGGGGGTTTCACCCACGTGCAGGCCAACCTGCGCTCGGGCGGCAAGATCGTGCCGCTGGCCCAGCGCGAGGAAGACACCAAATTCCAGTCGGTGTTCATCGCCAAGACCGACTCCGGCATCAAGACGCTGGCCGACATGAAGGGCAAGCAGGTCAGCTTCGGTTCGCAAAGCTCCACCAGCGGCCACCTGATGCCGCGCAGCTTCCTGCTGGCCGCCAACCTCAACCCCGAGCAGGACTTCCGCCGCATCGCCTACAGCGGCGCGCACGACGCAACCATCGCCTCGGTGGTCAGCGGCAAGGTGGATGCCGCCGCGCTGGACATCACCGTGTGGAAGAAGTTCGTGGCCGAGAACAAGGTGGACACCCAGGCGGTGAACGTGTTCTACACCACGCCCGGTTACTTCAACTACAACTGGTCGGTGCACGCCGACATGCCCAAGGCCCTGCAAGACAAGGTGAAGGCCGCCCTGCTGGCGCTGGACCCGGCCAAGCCGGACCAGGCCGAAATCCTGCGCCTGAACCGCGCCAGCCGCTACATCGCCACCCAGCCCGAGAACTACAAGGGCCTGGAAGCGGCGGCCCGCAGCGCCGGCCTGCTGTAACGCCGGGGCGCTTCGGTGAAACTCGAACTCCGGGCCCTGTCGGCCCGGCACCCGGCCGCGCGGGCGGGTGCGGCGCCGGCCGTGCGCGACCTGACGCTGAACCTCGACGCGGGCGAACAGGTGGCCATCATCGGCCCGTCGGGCGCGGGCAAGACCACGCTGCTGCAGGTGCTGGCGTGTGCCCTGCCACCTTCGGCCGGCCAACTGCGGCTCGACAGCACGGCGCCTTGGCAACTGCCTCGGCGCGCGCTGCAGCGCCTGCGCGGGCGGCTGTTCCTGGCGCCGCAGGTGCCGCCGCTGCCGCCGCGCCAGCGCGTGGTCACCGCTGTGCTGGCGGGCCAGTTGCCGCGCCTGGGGCTGCTGGCCAGCGTGCGCTCGCTGTTCTACCCGGCCGACATCCCCGCTGCCCACGCAGCGCTGGACCGCTTCGACCTGGCCGACAAGCTGTTCGAGCGGGTGGACCGCCTCTCGGGCGGCGAACGGCAGCGGGTGGGCCTGGCGCGCGCCCTGGTGGCCCTGGGCCCGGCGCCAGACGGCCACCGCGCCGAACCGGCCCCCGCTGAACCCGCCCACAGAGCGGCCAACACCGGGGCCACCTTGCTGCTCATCGACGAGCCGCTGTCGGCGCTGGACCCGACCCGGGCCCGCCAGGCGGTCGAGACCCTGCGCGACGCGGCCCACAGCCAAGGCGCCACCCTGGTGGCCACGCTGCACCAGGTGGACGTGGCGCTGGCCCACTTCCCGCGCATCGTCGGCCTGCGCGACGGGGCGCTGGCCTTCGACCTGCCCGCCGCCGAGGTGACGCGCGAGCGGCTGGCGGCGCTGTACGCCCAGCACGAACACGAGTTGCGCGGCGATGTGCCCCCTGCCACCCTGCTCGACGAAGGCCCGCAGCCCGTGGTCATGCATTGCCGCTGAGGGGACTGCCGTGTTTGCCGCCCCACCGCCTCCCCCCCGCCGAGACCCGGCCTGGGTGGGCCGCCTGTTCTGGATGCTGGCCATCGCCGTGCTGCTGTGGCCCCTGGGCGTGGCCACCGAATTCCGCCCCTGGGTGCTGCTGGAGCCCGACAACCTGAAGATCACCGGCCAGTTCCTGGGCAGCTTCTGGCCGCTGGCGGACGGCGCCGAATTCCTGGCCCTGGTGGCGCGCGAAACCTGGCGCACCGTGGCCATGGCCACCGCCGGCGTCACGCTGGCGCTGGGCATAGCCATTCCACTGACGCTGCTCAACACCCGAGTGCTGTCCCTCTCGGCGCTGTCCGGGCGCATGGCGCGCGGGCCGTTCTGGGTGCGCCAGGGCATACGCTGGCTGCTGATCGTGCTGCGCAGCATTCCGGAACTGGTGTGGGCGCTGGTGTTCGTGCGCGTGGTCGGGCTGGGGCCCACCGCCGGGGTGCTGGCCATTGCCTTGACCTACGGCGGCATGCTGGGCAAGGTGTACGGCGAAATCCTGGAAAGCGGCGACGCCCACCCCACCGAGACCCTGCTGCGCAACGGCGGCTCGCGCCTGCAGGCGTTTGCCTACGGCCTGCTGCCGGCCAACGCGGCCGAGCTGACCAGCTACACCGTCTACCGCTGGGAGTGCGCGATCCGCTCGTCGGTGGTGCTGGGCTTTGTGGGCGCGGGCGGGCTGGGCCAGCAACTCGACAACTCGATGAAGATGTTCGAAGGCGGCGAAGTGGCGACCATGCTGTTGGTGTTCATGGCGCTGGTGGCGCTGGCCGACCGGGTCAGCGCCTGGCTGCGAAAGGCGCTGGGATGACCCCCCTGCGCCGCTTCGCGTCTTCCCCCCTTGTCAGGGGGGACCACACCTGCGGCCGGGCACAGCCCGTTCCGCGGTGTGTGCTGGAAGGAGAGCGCTGATGACCACCAAGCCCCGCGCCGCCAACGAACCCTACCGCCTGCCGCCGCGCCTGTTCAACGCGCGTTGCGCCGCCTGCTGGTTCACGCTGGGCATCGTGGCGCTGGTGGTGGCCAGCTTCTGGTCGCTGGACCTGCAATGGGCGGCGTTTTTTTCGCTGGACGCGCTGCACAGCATGGGCCGCTTCGTGGGCGAATTCTTCCCGCCCGACACCTCGCCCGAGTTCCTGCGCAAAGTGGCCGTGGGCGCCTGGGAAACGCTGGCCATGTCGGCGCTGGGCACCGGGCTGGCGGCGGTGGCCGGGCTGGCCCTGGCCTTGCCCGCCAGCCGCCTGCACGAGGGCGATGCGGCCCGCGCCCGCTCACTGACGCGCCTGCTGCTGAACGCGCTGCGCAGCATCCCGGAGCTGGTGTGGGCGGCGCTGCTGCTGATATCGGCCGGGCTGGGCCCGTTCGCGGGCACGCTGGCGCTGGCCTTGCACACCACCGGCGTGCTCGGCCGGCTGTTTGCCGAGGCGATCGAAAACGCCCCGCCCGGGCCGGGCACCGCGCTGCGCACCCACGGGGTGGGCAACGGGCGCGTGTTCCTTTACGCCACGCTGCCGCAGGTGCTGCCGCAGCTCATGAGCTACACCCTCTACCGCTGGGAAAACAACATCCGCGCGGCCGCCGTGCTGGGCGTGGTGGGTGCGGGCGGCCTGGGTCAGTTGCTGGCCTTCCACATGGGGCTGTTCCAGATGCACAAGACCGCCACCATCCTGGGCGCGATGCTGCTGATGGTGGCGGTGGTGGACGCGGGCAGCCACGGCGCGCGGCGCTGGTTGACGCGCTGAAGCGCGCCGCCGTTCAGAACAAACTGGCCACCAGGGCCGCGGCCGTGCCCCACATCATCAGGGCGACCAGGCCGTCCAGCGCGCGCCAGAGCTGGAGCGAGTTCAAGCGACGGCCCAGCCAGAACGCCGCGCCGCCCAGCAGCACGAACCAGACCAGCGACCCGGCCGCCGCGCCCAGACCGAACACGGTGCTGCCCTGCCCGTAGGCCAGCGACGCGCTGCCGATCAGCACCGCCGTGTCCAGCCAGGCGTGGGGGTTGAGCCAGGAAAACGCCAGCGCGGACAGCACGGCCTGGCGGCGGGTCAGCGGCGCGGGCACGGCACCGGCGACCTGCGGCGCCGCGCTGGCCGGATCGGCAGACGACAGCACCGGCACGCGCGGCGCCGGCCGGCGAAATCGCTGGAAGGCCTGCCCGCCGTACACCGCCAGAAACAGCACGCCCGCGCCCACCAGCGCCCCGTGCAGCTTGTCCGACAGGCCGCCCAGCTGCGCCAGCCCGCGCACGCCCAGGCCGATCAGCACCACGTCGGCGAGCGCGCAGACGGCCACCGTCAGGGCCAGGTGCTGGCGCTGCAGCCCCATGCGCAGCACGTGGGCGTTTTGCGGCCCAATGGCCATGATCAGCGACAGGCTGAGCACCATGCCAGCGGTGAAGGTGGGCACTAGAGGGAAGGCGGGGGTCACGGGCAAGCTCCGAAGGGTCGTCTGGGGAATCTGACCCGCAGTGTGCCCGCCCGCGGCCATTGGTTAAACTGTTTTCACAAAATCTCTGTTCACTCAATTTTTTCTTGACCATGATCGCCCCCCGCCAACTCGAGGCCCTCGCCGCTGTGGTCGAGCACGGCGGCTTCGGGCCGGCGGCGCGGACGCTATCCATCACCCTGGCGGCGGTGTCGCTGCGCATCAAGTCGCTGGAATCGGCCCTGGGACAGCGCCTGCTGGTGCGCGGCAAGGCGGTGCGCGCCACCCCGGCCGGCCAGGCGCTGCTGGCCCACGCCAAGCAGGTGCAGCTGATGGAGGCCGACCTGCTGCAACAGCTCTCGGGCGGCCAGGGGCAACGCTGGCAGAGCCTGGCGGTGGCCACCAACGCCGACTCGGTGGCCACCTGGTTTTTGCCCGGCGTGGCGCCGCTGCTGTTGCGCCACCGGCTGCTGCTGGACATCACCATCGACGACCAGGACCACACCCACGACGCCCTGAAAAGCGGTGCCGTGACCGGCTGCGTCACCACCCTGGCCGAGCCCATGCGCGGCTGTGTGGCCGAGCCGCTGGGCGTGATGCGCTACCGCTGCGTGGCCACCGAAGCCGTGGCGCAGCGCTGCCGCACGCCGGCCGGGCGGGTGTCGCCGCACCGGCTGCTGGCCCAGCCCGCGGTCATCTTCAACCGCAAGGACGCGCTGCAAGACGCCTTCCTGGCCCAGCACTTCGGCCTGCACACGCCGCAGTACCCGCGGCACTTCGCCCCCGCCATCGACGCGTTCGAAGCCGCCATCGAACTCGGCCTGGGCTGGGGCATGGTGCCGGAACAGCAGCTGGCGCGCCGCGGCCCGGCGCGGGTGCCATTGGTGGAGGTGCTGCCCGGCGCGGCGGTGGACGTGGCGCTGTACTGGCAGCACTGGGCGCGCGAACCGCTGTCGGCGCAGCGGCTCACGGCCGCGGTCAAAACCGCCGCGCAGGGGCAGCTGGTGCCGCTGCCATCCCCGGGCGGCGCACAGGGACAAGCCCCGGCCACTAGCATGGGGGTTTGAACCCACCCGGACGCGACGACGCATGGACTCCCTGACCCAACTGGCCCTGGGTGCGGCCGTGGGCGTGGCGGTGATGGGCCGCCGCACCGCCGCCTGGAAGGCCGCGCTGTGGGGCGGCATCGCCGGCACCCTGCCCGACCTGGACGCCCTGATCGACCACGGCGACGCCGTGCTCAACATGGTGCTGCACCGCGCCGACAGCCACGCCCTGCTCTACCTGGCGCTGGCCGGCTGGCCGCTGGGCTGGCTGGTGGCCCGCCTGCACGGCGAAGCGCAGCAGTGGCGCCGCTGGGGCCTGGCGCTGACGCTGGCGCTCACCACCCACGCGCTGCTGGACGCCCTCACCGTCTACGGCACCCAGCTGCTGCGCCCCTTCACCGACACCGCCTACGGCGTGGGCAGCCTGTTCATCATCGACCCGGCCTACACCCTGCCGCTGCTGCTGGGCCTGGGCTGGGCGCTGCTGCGGCCCGGCCGCGGCCTGCGCGCCAACGCGGCGGGGCTGGCGCTGAGCACCGCCTACGCCGGCTGGAGCGTGCTGGCCCAGGCCGGGGTGGCCGAACACGCCCGCCAGTCGCTGGCGGCCGCGGGGCTGCCCAGCCAGCAGGTGCTGGTCACCCCGGCGCCGTTCAGCACCGCGCTGTGGCGCATTGTGGCGGTGGACGACGCGCAGTACCACGAGGGCTACTACGCCCTGCTCGACCGGGGCCGCCCGGTGGCCTTTCGCAGCCACCCGCGCGGGGCCGAGCTGATCCGCGCGCACGGCCAGCACCCGCAGGTGCAGCGCATCGCCCGCTTCAGCGACGGCTTTTACCGCCTGCACCGCCGCGATGGCCGGCTCTGGGTCACCGACCTGCGCATGGGCCAGGAACCGCACTACGTGTTCGACTTCGACCTGGGCCCGCCCGGCGCACAGCCACCGCCCGCGGCGCAACGCGCCGGCCTGCGCACCGACCTGAGCGCCGGCCTGCCCTGGCTCTGGGCGCGCCTGCAGGGGGAGCCGTTGCCGCCCCTGGGCGAGCACCTGGCCCAGCGCACCCGCCCCCGCCCCACCGGCACGGGACACCCCGCACCGGTGGACGCCACCTTACCGCTCCACCCCACTCCCCGCACGCCATGACCGCCCTCAACGTCCTCGGCACGCCGCTGCGCGCCTGCTCCTACGACCCGCTGACCGGCTACCTGCGCGACGGCTGCTGCCACACCCGCCCCGACGACACCGGCTCCCACGTCGTCTGCGCCCGGGTCACGGCCGAATTTCTGGCGTTTTCCAAGGCGCGCGGCAACGACCTCGTCACCCCCCGGCCGCAGTGGCGCTTCCCCGGCCTGAAGCCGGGCGACCGCTGGTGCCTGTGCGCGCTGCGCTGGCAGGAAGCGCTGGACGCCGGCTGCGCCCCGCCGGTGGTGCTGGAAAGCTGCCACGCGCGCGCCCTGGAGCACGTGGCGCTGGACGACCTGAAAGCCCACGCCTGGGTGAAGGCCTGAGCCTAAAATCCCACCCCATGCTCTCCGTCAAACACGAACTGCTCGCCGCCCTGGCCGCCGAGCTGGAAACCCTCTCGCCCGGCGCCGGCAGCAAGGCCGCGTTCGAAAACCCCAAGCAGGCCAGCCACGGCGACTTCGCCTGCACCGCCGCCATGCAGCTGGCCAAGCCGCTCAAGGCCAACCCGCGCCAGTTGGCCCAGCAGCTGGTGGACGCCCTGCAGGCCACCCCCGCCTTCCAGCGCTGGGTGGACGCGCTCGACATCGCCGGCCCTGGCTTCTTGAACATCAAACTCAAGCCCGCCGCCAAACAGCAAGTGGTGCGCGAGGTGCTGGCCGCGGGTGCCGCCTTTGGCCAGCAACCCAGCAACGGCCAACGCGTGCTGGTCGAGTTCGTGTCCGCCAACCCCACCGGCCCGCTGCACGTGGGCCACGGCCGCCAGGCCGCGCTGGGCGACGCCCTCTGCAACCTGTTCGAGACGCAGGGCTGGAACGTCCACCGCGAGTTCTATTACAACGACGCGGGTGTGCAGATCGAAACCCTGGCCAACTCCACCCAGCTGCGCGCCCAAGGCTTCAAGCCCGGCGACGCCGAATGGCCCGAGGCCGCCTACAACGGCGAGTACATCCAGGACATCGCCAACGACTTCCTCGCCAAAAAGACGGTGAAAGCCGACGACCGGGAATTCACCGCCAGCGGCGACGTGAACGACCTCGACGGCATCCGCCAGTTCGCCGTGGCCTACCTGCGCCACGAGCAAGACCTGGACCTGCAGGCCTTTCAGGTGAAGTTCGACCAGTACTACCTGGAGTCCAGCCTGTACACCAGCGGCCGCGTGGCGCAGGCGGTACAAAAGCTGATCGACGCCGGCAAGACCTACGAGCAGGACGGCGCGCTGTGGCTCAAGTCCACCGACTACGGCGACGACAAAGACCGCGTCATGCGCAAGAGCGACGGCGGCTACACCTACTTCGTGCCCGACGTGGCCTACCACATCACCAAGTGGGAACGCGGCTTCAGCAAGGTCATCAACATCCAGGGCACCGACCACCACGGCACCATTGCCCGCGTGCGCGCCGGCCTACAGGCCGCCGGCGTGGGCATTCCACAGGGCTACCCCGACTACGTGTTGCACACCATGGTGCGCGTGGTGCGCGGCGACGAGGAAGTGAAGATTTCCAAACGCGCGGGCAGCTACGTCACCCTGCGCGACCTGATCGAGTGGACCAGCGCCGACGCGGTGCGCTTCTTCCTGCTCAGCCGCAAGCCCGACACCGAATACACCTTCGACGTGGACCTGGCCATCCAGCAGAACAACGACAACCCGGTGTTCTACGTGCAGTACGCCCACGCGCGCATTTGCTCGGTGCTGGCCAGCTGGGGCGGCGACGTCGCCAGCCTGCAAGACGCCGACCTGTCGGCCCTGGAAGGCCCGCAGGCCCAGGCCCTGATGCTGCAACTGGCCAAGTACCCCGAGATGCTGAGCGCCGCCGCGGCCGACTTCGCCCCGCACGACGTGACCTTCTACCTGCGCGAACTGGCCGCCGCGTACCACAGCTACTACGACGCCGAACGCATCCTGGTGGAGGACGAGGCCGTCAAGCGCGCGCGCCTGGCCCTGGTCGCGGCCACCGCCCGGGTGCTGCACAATGGCCTGGCCGTGCTCGGCGTGAGCGCGCCACAGAAGATGTGAACCGAAAGCCCCCCATGACGCAAACCCCCCGCCCCCCCCGTGCCCTGCGCGGCGGCACCCTGCTGGGCTTCATCATCGGCCTGCTGGTGGGCCTGGGCGCCGCCCTGGCCGTGGCGGTGTACGTGACCAAGGTGCCGGTGCCGCTGGTGGACCGCGGCGTGCAGCGCAAACCCGGGCAGGACGCGATCGAGGCCGAGCGCAACAAGGACTGGAACCCCAACGCCGCGCTGTCGACCAAACCGGCCCCGCCCGCCGCCGTGACTCCCGCCGACGCCCAGGCTGCTGCCACGCCACCGGCGGCCGCCCCCGCGCCGGCGCCGTCCACACCCGCCGACCCGCTGGGCGCCCTGATCCAGGACCGCGCCGGCAGCCCCGGCCCGGTGGCGTCGGTCGAGGCGCCGCCGGCGGTGGACCCCTTCCATTACTTCGTGCAGGTGGGCGCCTTCCGCGGCCCCGACGAGGCCGAAGCCCAGCGCGCCCGCCTGGCCATGCTGGGCTTTGCCGCCCAGGTCAGCGAGCGCGAACAGGCCGGCCGCCCGGTGTTCCGCGTGCGCCTGGGCCCCTACCCCGCCAAGGCCGACGCCGAGGCCCAGCAGGAACGCCTCAAGGCCCAAGGCGTGGAGACCGCGCTGGTGCGCGTCCAGCGCTGAACCGGCTTGTGACCAGCTGTATCGCCCCGGAACTTTCCCGCGGCGACGGCGCCCCAACCCCAGAGCCGGGCCGAGACGGCCCCGCGACCGATCCACGGAGTGAAGCCACCATGCAAAGACGAGACTTTTCCCGCGCCGTGCTGGGCGCCACCGCCGCCGGCACCTTGGGCGCCTGGCTGCCCACCGCCGCCTGGGCCCAGGGCAGCGGCTTGCGCGAAGGCAGCGACTACCGCCGCCTGGCCCGCCCTGCCCCGGTGGACGCCCCGGCCGGCAAGGTCGAGGTGATCGAGTTCTTCGCTTACACCTGCGTCCACTGCTACAACTTCGAGCCCGCCTTCAAGGACTGGATGAAAACCGTGCCCGGCCACGTGGTGGCGCGGCGCTCTCCGGTGGGCTTCAACGCCTCCTTCGAGCCCCTGCAGCGGCTCTACTTCACCCTGGAGGCGCTGGGCCAGCTCGACGCCCTGCACGACCGCGTGTTCAAGGCCATCCACCAGGACCGGGTGCGGCTGAACAACGCCGACGCCATCATTGCCTGGGCCGCGGCGCAGGGGCTGAACCAGGCCCAGTTCACCCAGACCTTCAACTCCTTCGGGGTGGCGGGCAAGGTCAAGCGCGCGAACCAGCTGCAGGACGCCTACGAGGTCGAGGCCACGCCGTCGCTGGGCATCGCCGGGCGCTACTACGTGCCGGGCCAGGCCGCGCGCACCCTGACCGTGGCCAACGCGCTGATCCAGGAAGCGCGCAAGGGCTGAAGCGCGCCGGCCGCGCCACCGTGCGGCCGGCCCACCACCGCGACCCGCCGCGTGGCCCGGGCTTGTGCCCGCGGGCGCTGTGGCTACAATCGGCACACACCCTGCAAATGCAATTTTCGTGCCGATCATGACCACCACCCCACCACGCCACGCCCGGGCCCTGCGCGCCGCGCTGCTCGCCGCGGCCCTGGCGGGCGGGTTGTCCGCCCCGGCCCTGGCCGAGCGCGCCGACCGCCTCCAAGCCATGAACATCGAGGCCGACGCGCTGCGCTACGACGACGCACGCCAGACCAGCGTATTCACCGGCAACGTGGTCATCACCAAGGGCAGCATCGTCATCCGCGGCCAGCAGGTGGACGTGCTCCAGGACGCCCAGAACAACCAGTTCAGCACCGTGCTGGGACGCGAGGGCCAGCGCGCCTTCTTCCGCCAGAAGCGCGAGGGGCTGGAGGAGTTCATCGAGGGCGAAGCGCTGCGCATCGACTACGACAGCCAGGCCGACACGGTGAAGTTCATCGGCCAGGCGGTGCTGCGCCGCTACCGCGGCGCCACCCTGAGCGACCAGACCAGCGGCGGCACCATCGTCTACGACAACCGCACCGAGGTGTTCACGGTGGACGCCGGCGGCGCCAGCCGCTCGCCCGACAACCCCGGTGGCCGGGTGCGCGCCATGCTGACGCCCAACCCCGCCGCCGGCAACGCCGACGCGGCCGGCACACCGCCCCCCCGACTGCAACCCAGCCCGCGCCTGGAGTCCCGCCCGTGACCGGGGCCGCCGCCCCCGCCAGCCAGCTGCAGGTGCGCGGGCTGCAGAAAAGCTATGGCCGCCGTCCGGTGGTCAAAGACGTCTCGCTCACCGTGCACAGCGGCGAGGTGGTCGGCCTGCTCGGCCCCAACGGCGCCGGCAAAACCACCTCGTTCTACATGATCGTCGGCCTGGTGCGCGTCGACGCGGGCGACATTTCCCTCGACGGCCAGTCCATCCAGGGCCTGCCCATCCACCGCCGCGCGCGCATGGGCCTGGGCTACCTGCCGCAGGAGGCCTCCATCTTCCGCAAGCTGACGGTGGAGCAGAACGTGCGCGCCGTGCTGGAGCTGCAGACCGACGCCGCTGGCCGCCCGTTGCCCAAGGCCGAGATCGAGCAGCGCCTGACCGGCCTGCTGGAAGACCTGCACGTGCAGCACCTGCGCCACTCGCCGGCGCCGGCCCTGTCGGGCGGCGAACGGCGCCGGGTGGAAATCGCCCGGGCGCTGGCCACCAACCCGCGCTTCGTGCTGCTGGACGAACCCTTCGCCGGCATCGACCCGATCGCCGTCATCGAGATCCAGCGCATCATCGGCTTCCTAAAGTCGCGCGGCATCGGCGTGCTCATCACCGACCACAACGTGCGCGAAACGCTGGGCATCTGCGACCACGCCTTCATCATCAGCGACGGGCGGGTGCTGGCCCAGGGCACCCCGGCCGAGATCGTGGAGAACGCCGACGTGCGCCGGGTTTACCTCGGCGAGCACTTCCGCATGTGAGGCCGGGCGCATGAAGCAAGGCCTGTCCCTCCGCGTTTCGCAGCACCTGGCGCTGACGCCACAGCTGCAACAGTCGATCCGGCTGCTGCAGCTGAGCACGCTCGAAATGGCGCAGGAGGTCGAGCAGATGCTCGACGAGAACCCGTTCCTGGAGCGCGAACAGGAAGCCGCCGAGCGCGAGGACTTTGGCCTGGACCAGGCCGACGCGCCGGTGAGCCTGGGCGACCAGGTGAGCGAGTGGGCCACCGAGCCTGCCGCCCCCGCCCCGCGCGAACGCAGCGCCGACGCCCCCGGCGACGGCAACGACACCAGCCCAGCCGCGGAAGGCGGCGGCGAGGACAGCGCCCCGGTCGAACATAGCTGGGACGGCGACGGCACCGTGGAGCTGCGCGCCGACGACAGCGAATGGGGCGGCGACGCCCCGCCGCGCAACGGCGCGGCCGACGACGACACCGCCAGCGCCGCCGACCTGGCCAGCGAACACGTCAGCCTGGCCGCCCACCTGCACCAGCAGGCCCTGGCGCTGCGCCTGAACGACGACGAGCGCGCCGCGCTGTACTTCCTGATCGAGTCGCTCAACGACGACGGCTACCTGGCCGACCCCCTGCCCGAACTGGCCGAGGCCATCCTGGCGCAGGAAGAACAGGCCCGCGGCCGCGCCCTGTACGGCGACGAACGGCTGGCCCGCGCCGAAGAACTGCAACAGCTGCTGCACACCGTGCTGCACTGGCTGCAGCACATGGAGCCGGCCGGCGTGGGCGCGCGCCACCTGGCCGAATGCCTGACGCTGCAAATCCTGGAGCTGCGCAACAGCCCCGAGGCCCGCGCCGCCCTGGCCCTCTGCGAACAGCCGCTGGAGCTGATGGCCAAGCGCGACGTCAAGCGCCTGGCCACCCTGTGCGGCTGCACGGACGAGGTGGTCAAGGCCGCGCTCGCGCTGATCGCCCGGCTCGAACCCAAACCCGGCCGGCGTTTTGCCAACGTGGAGCGCAACGTGGTGGTGCCCGACGTCATCGTCACGCCCCAAGGCCGCGGCTTCAAGGTGCAGCTCAACCCCGAGGTGATGCCGCGCCTGCGCGTGCAGGACGTCTACGCCAACGCCATGCGCGGCCACAAGGGCGACAGCGCCCAGGGCATGCAGCAGCGGCTGCAGGAGGCGCGCTGGTTCATCAAGAACATCCAGCAGCGCTTCGACACCATCCTGCGCGTGGCCAGCGCCATCGTCGAACGCCAGCGCAGCTTCTTTTTGCACGGCGAACTGGCCATGCGCCCGCTGGTGCTGCGCGAGATCGCCGACGAACTCGGGCTGCACGAATCCACCATCAGCCGCGTGACCACCGCCAAGTACATGGCCACGCCCTTCGGCACCTTCGAGCTGAAGTACTTCTTCGGCTCGGCGCTGGGCACCGAAACCGGCGGCAACGCGTCGAGCACCGCGGTGCGCGCGCTGATCAAGCAGTTCGTGGCCGGCGAGGACGCCAAAAAGCCGCTGAGCGACAACCAGATTTCCGACATGCTCAAGGAACAAGGCATCGAGTGCGCGCGCCGCACCGTGGCCAAGTACCGCGAGTCGCTGCGCATCGCGCCGGCCAACCTGCGCAAGGCCCTGTGACCCCCGGGCGCGCCGCCCCGCCGACGCGCCCCCACCGACCCGAAAGTTCGCCATGAACGCCCTCACCCTGTTCCTGCCCTGCGCCGCCGGCGTGGAAACCTACCTGGCCGACGAGGTGCAACGCATCACCGGCGTGCCCGCGGGCGAGTTGCGCGTCGGCCGCGCCGGCGTGGAACTCGCCGGCAGCTGGCGCCAGGCGCAGCAGCTCAACCTGCACAGCCGCCTGGCCCAGCGCGTGCTGGTGCGCCTGGCGCGCCAGCCCTACCGCAGCGAACAAGACGTGTACGGCGCCGCCGCCGGCGTGGCCTGGGAAATCTGGTTCACCCCGCAGCGCACCCTCAAGGTCGAGATCACCGCCCAGCACAGCCCGCTGAAAAGCCTGAACTTCGCCGCGCTGCGCGTCAAAGACGCGATTTGCGACCGACTGCGCGACAAACGCGGCGAGCGCCCCAGCGTGGACACCGCCCGGCCCGACGTGCGCGTGTTCGCCCACCTGACGCACGAGGACGTGTCGGTGTACATCGACACCTCGGGCGAACCGCTGTTCAAGCGCGGCTGGCGCGAGGACAAGGGCGACGCGCCGCTGAAGGAAACCCTGGCCGCCGCCATGATCGCCGCCACCGGCTGGACCGGCTGGGACGAACAAGGCCGCCCGGTGCCGCTGTACGACCCCTGCTGCGGCAGCGGCACGGTGCTGATCGAGGCCGCGCAGGTGGCGCTCAACCTGGCGCCCGGCCGGCTGCGCCGCTTCGCCTTCGAGAAACTGCTGCCGCACCAGCCCCACGTCTGGCAGGCGCTCAAACAGGAAGCGCAAGCCGCCGAGCGGCCGCTGCCGCCCGGCACCGCGCCCTTCATCTTCGGCAGCGACGTCGCCTTCCGCATGGTGGACTTCGCGCGCCGCAACGCCGAGCGCGCCGGCGTCATGGCCGCGCTGGAACTGCGCGGCGGCGACGCCCTGCAGCGCCTGCCGCCCAGCCCCACGCCGGGGGTGATGCTGCTCAACCCGCCCTATGGCGAGCGCATCGCCGCCGCCGGCGTGGCCGGCCAGCGCGCGGCCACCCGCGCCCGCGAAACCGCCCAGTTCGCCGAGGGCGGCGAGAACACCGACTTCTTCGCCCAACTGGCCACGCACTGGAAAAAACACTACGCCGGCTGGTCGGCCTGGCTGCTCACCCCCGACCTGAAGCTGCCCAGCCAGATGCGCTTCAAGGAATCGCGCCGGGTGCCGCTGTGGAACGGCCCGATCGAATGCCGGCTGTTCCGCTTCGACCTGATGGCCGGCTCCGCCCGCGGCCCCAAACCCGGTCCCGCCACCGGCACGCCCCCCGCCCCATGAACGCCGGGCCCGACACCCCGGGGCCGACCGGCGCGCCGCCGGCGCTGGTGATCGACACCAACTGGGTGCTGGACCTGTGCGTGTTCCACGACCCGCGGGCCCAGCCGCTGCGCACCGCCCTGGAACGCGGCGCCTGGCGTTGGCTGACCTGCCCCGGCATGCGCAGCGAATGGCTGCGCGTGCTGGATTACCCGACGGTGCAGCGCCGCTTGGCCCAGACCGCCGACGGGCGCGCCCAGGCCCAGGCCTGGTTCGACCGCCATGCCACCCCGGTGCCCGCCGCCCCGGCCTGCGGCCTGCGCTGCAGCGACCCGGACGACCAGCGCTTCATCGACCTGGCGGTGCAGCACCGCGCCACCCTGCTCAGCAAGGACCGCGCGGTGCTGGCCCTGCGCCGGCGCCTGGAACGGCTGGGCCTGCGGGTGCAGGCCCACTGGTCCTGAAAGCCCGGCGTCAGCAAAGTGTCACATCGATCAGATAAGAATTTTTTAACGCCTTGAAGTTGATTTTTGTGCGGCAGCTGTTCTATACTAACCACGGGTCGCTTCACCGCGACTCCCCGCTTTTCCTCCCTGAGCGGGCGCCTTAGTGTGTGACAGCAACAAGGCTTCCATCCCAGACCCTTTAGGTCTGGGATTTTTTTTGCCTGTGGCGCCGGCGCCACCCAGCCTCAGGGTTTGTCTGGGTGTGCAAACAGTAGTGTTTGGAATACATTGAAGCATTACAAGTACAGCATACGAATTGCTTTATTTGTATCGCTTTAAACCCCACACCACACCGGAGACCTCCATGAAACTTCGCGCCGTCGCCGTCGCACTGGGCCTGCTGGGCGCCACGTCCGCCTTCGCCCAAACCGTGCTGACCGTCTCGAGCTGGCTGCCGCCCACCCACACCGCCAGCGTGAGCCAGGCCAAATGGTGCGAGGCGCTGGAAAAGGAAGCCCAGGGCACCCTCAAGTGCAACATCCTGCCCAAAGGCGTGGTGGCCGCCCCCGGCACCTTCGACGCGGTGCGCGACGGCCTGGCCGACATCTCCTACACCGTGGACGGGTACACACCTGGCCGTTTTGTCTTCACCCAGGTGGCCGAATTCCCCTTCCTGGGCGACAGCGCCGAGACCACCTCGGTGGCCTACAACCGCATCTACCAAAAATACTTCGCACCGGCCGGTGAGCACCGCGGCGTGAAAGTGCTCAGCGTGTTCACCCACGGCCCCGGCGTCATCTTCAACAGCAAGAAGCCGGTCAACTCCTCGGCCGACGCGGCTACGCTGAAGTTCCGCATCGGTGGCGGCAACATCAACGAGCTGTCCAAGGCCATGGGCTGGAACACCACCCTCAAGGCCGCGCCGGAATCCTACGAACTGCTGTCCACCGGCGTCATGGACGGCACCTTCTTCCCGGACGAATCCATTGCCTCGTTCAAGCTGAACATGATCAAGCACGCCACCAGCTTCCCGGGCGGCCTGTACAACACCAGCTTCGTCTTCATGATGAACGCGGACAAGTACAAGGCCCTGACCCCGCAGCAAAAGGCGGCGGTGGACAAGCTGTCGGGCGAGTACGCGGCGCGCCTGTTCGGCCAGGGCTGGGACGCACTGGACAAGGCCTCCCGCGACGGTGCCCAGACCCAGCAGGGTGTGCAGCGCATCAAGGCCAGCGACGCCTTCGTCAACGAAGTGAAGGCCAAGCAGGCCGC
>NZ_JAAQQT010000692.1:22724-40598 GCF_011742065.1 Aquabacterium sp. A08 | reverse complement strand
CCGGTCATGCGGCCTGCCCTTGCAGTTGCGCCCTCAGCGCCGTCTTGAGGACCTTGCCGTAGTGGTTCTTGGGCAGTTCGGGCACGAACACATAGCGCTTGGGCCGTTTGAAGCGGGCGATGCGCTCCAGACAGTGCGCATCCAGGGCGTCGGCCGTGGGGGCGGCGCCTGCCTTGGCCACCACGAACGCCACCACCACCTCGCCCCATTCCGGGTCGGGGCCGCCCACCACGGCCACCTCCGCCACACCCGCGGCGGTCAGCAGCACCTCTTCCACCTCGCGGGGGTAGATGTTGGCCCCCCCGCTGATCAGCAGATCCTTGCTGCGGTCCTTCAGCGTCAAGAAACCGTCAGCGTCCAGGCAGCCGACATCGCCGGTCCACAGCCAGCCGTCACGCAGGGCCTGCGCGCTGGCTTGGGGGTTGCGCCAATAGCCGGCCATGACCGAATCCCCGCGCACCAGCACCTCACCGATCTCCCCGGTGGGCAGGGCCCGTCCGCGCTCATCCACCACCCGGATCTCCACCGGGGCTTGCGCCGTCCCGACCGACGCCAGCCGCGCCAGGTGGCGGGGGTGGGCGGCGTCCATCAGGTGCACCCGCGACAGCACGGTGCCCACCATCGGGGTTTCCCCCTGGCCGTAGATTTGCACAAAGCGGGGGCCCATGACGCGCAGCGCCCGCCGGATGTCCTCCAGGTACATGGGGGCCCCGCCATAAACCACCGTCTTGAAAGAGGCCGAGCAGCCGTCGGGCGTCAAACCCTGGGCTTCGGCGTGTTCGACCAGGCGCTTGACGATCGTGGGCGCGGCAAAGGTGGACAGCGGCCCGAGCGCCCGGCCCAGGGCGAACAGTTCGGCGGGATCGACGCCGCCCGAGGCCGGGACCACATGGCGCGCCCCCGCCATCAGGTGGGGAATGGCGTAGAGCCCACAACCGTGCGACATGGGCGCGGCGTACACCATGGCGTCCCCAGGCCCGACCGGGTCCACGTCCACGAAGTAGGTCAGCCCCATCGTCATGAGGTTGCGGTGGGTGAGCATCACGCCCTTGGGCCGCCCGGTGGTGCCGCTGGTGTAGAACAGCCAGGCGGTGTCGTCCGGGCGGCTGGGCCAGGGCACGGCGTCGGCCAGATCCGGCCGTCCCATGAACAGCGCAGCGGCTTCGGGCGATTCGACGTCCACCTGTCGCTCCAGTCCCGCGATCGGATCGGGGGCCACGTCCGAGGTGACGAAGGCCCAGCGGGCCTGGGCGTTTTCGACGATCCAGGCCACCTCGGTCGGGTGCAGCTTGGCGTTGACGGGCACCACCACAAGGCCGGCCCACCAGGCGGCCCAGAGCACCTCCAGGTACCGCGGGTGGTTGCGCATGAAAAGCAGCACGCGGTCACCGGCCTGCAGGCCTGCGGCCTGGAAGTGCTGGGCCAGGCTGGCGCTGCGCTGGGCCCACTGGGCGTGCGTGGCCCAGGGCTGGGTGCCCTCGAGGATCGCGATCCGATCGCCAGCCACGCGGGCCTGACGCAACAGCAACTGAGCAAGGTTCATGGCAACTCCAGAGGTCGGGGGCATCACGGTACCCGACAGAACGCCGCTTGGCGATGCGGGCCGAATCCCGTATTCTCTTCCGATGACCAGCCCCCATGACCTCGCCCACCGGGACCTGGCGCCTGCGCCGGTGGCGCGGTGTGTCACCCACGCCATCCGCGATGGCGCCCTGTGGCTGCAGCTCAACCGGCCCGACGCACTGAACGCGCTGAACAGCGACACCCTGCACCTGATTGAAAGCGGACTCGATGCGGTCCAGGACGACGCCACCGTCCGCTGCGTGGTCATTTCCGGGGCCGGCCGGGCCTTTTGTACAGGAGCCGACCTGAAAGCGATCCATGCCGAGGGCACGGCCGACGCTTTTTTGGGCCGTCTGAACGCCACCTTGAACCGCTTGGAGCGCTTCCCCAAACCGGTCGTGGCCATGGTCAACGGACTGGCACTGGCGGGCGGATTGGAGCTGATCCTTTGCTGCGACCTGGTCCTGGCGGCACGCAGCGCCCGTTTGGGCGATGGACATGCCACCTACGGACTCGTTCCCGGGGCGGGCGCCTCGGCCCGGTTGCCCCGCGCCGTGGGAGCACACCTCGCCAAGTACCTGTTGTTCACAGGCGAAACCGTGCCGGCGGCCGAACTGGTGGCGTCGGGTCTGGTCCACCGGGTGGTGGACGACGACCAACTGCTCGACGCCACCACGCAACTGGTCGCCCAGATCGCGGCCAAGAGCCCACTGGGCCTGCAGCGCATGAAGGCGCTGGTCAACCAAGGCCTGGCATTGGACCTGCCGGATGCCTTGCGACTGGAGGCCGAGACGCTGCGCGCCCACCAGTCCAGCCACGACATGCGCGAGGGCCTGGCGGCGTTCCAGGCCAAACGCCCGCCGCGCTTCACCGGGCGCTGAAGCGCACACCGGCCCGCCGCCAAGCCTGGCGACGGGCTCAGGCCTGCTCGGCCGGCAGCTCCACACACAGGCCGTCCAGCGCCGGCTGCACCTTGATCTGGCAGCACAGGCGGCTGGTGGGGCGCTCGTCCAGCACCGCCTCCAACATGAAGGTTTCGGTGGCCGACTTGTCGGGCAAATGCGCGCTCCAAGCCAGGTCGATGTAAGCGTGGCAGGTGGCGCAGCTGCAGGCGCCGCCGCAGTCGCCCAGGATGCCGGGCACCGCGTTGTCCAGGGCCACCTGCATCAGGTTGCGCCCAACGGGGGCTTCGGTCTCGTAGCGCTGGCCCAAGTGGTCAACAAAAACAATTTTTGGCATGGTGTCTCCTGGCGAAATGGGTGCAGCACCCGATGTTGACATAGTCCGTCCTGTCGGACTATTATTGCACACAGGCCCACCGAAAAACACCCACAGGAGACGACACCCCGGCCGCCCGACTGCCCCCCGCGCAGACCTCGGCGGCCGAGCCATCGGCCCCTGTCTTACCCCCCAGACTGGACGCACATGCCCACCTCTCTCCCTCCGCCCCCCGACACCTCCATCGCCGACGGTCCCGTGCTGCTGCGCACAGACGCCGACGGCGTGGCCCACGTGCACCTGAACCGCCCCGGTTCGGCCAACGGCATGGACCTGGCGTTGCTGCGCGCCCTGCACGACGCACTGCTGCAGGTGCACGGCGACGGGCGCGTGCGGGCCGTGCTGCTCACCGGCGAAGGCAAAAACTTCTGCGCCGGGGGCGACGTGCACACCTTCCTGGCCAAAGGCGAGGCCTTGCCGGACTACATCCGCGTCGTCACCTCGGCGCTGCAGGCGGTCGCGTCGCTGCTGATCCGTTTGAACCCGCCGGTCGTGACCGCGGTCCAGGGCTTTGCCGCCGGCGGCGGCGGCATGGGGCTGGTGTGCTCGTCGGACTTCGTGGTGGCGGGCGAATCGGCCAAATTCCTGGCCGGCGCCACCCGGGTGGCGATGGTGCCGGACGCGGGCGTGTCGGTCACCCTGACACAGCTGGTCGGCTTGCGCAAAGCCACCGAAATCCTGATGCTCAACCCCGTGATCGGCGCCGCCGAGGCGCTGGCCATGGGCCTGGTGACCCGGGTGGTGGCCGACGACCGCCTGCACGCCGAGGCGCTGGCCCTGGCGCAACAACTGGCGCAGGGCGCGCCGGCGGCGCTGGCCAACACCAAGCGCCTGCTGTGGAGCGGTCTGGGCCAAGGGGTGGAGCAGGCCATGCCCGAAGAAAACCACACCCAAGCGCGCCTGTCGGGCACGGCCGACGCGCGCGAGGGCCTGTCGGCCGTGATCGAAAAGCGGTCCCCGATTTTCACGGGGCGCTGAATGGCCACCCCGAACGCAAGCCACCCGCCACTGCGCCGCGCACTGGTGACGGGTGGGGCCAGTGGCATCGGTTGGGCGGTGGTGCAGCGCTTGCGGCAGCAAGGCCTGGCGGTGGTGCTGGCCGACCTGGACGGCGAAGCCGCCGAGCGCCGCGCCGCGACCTGCGACGCCACCGCGGTTGCGCTGGACGTGACCGACTTTGAGCGGGTGCGCACAGCGGTCGAGGCCCACGGGCCGTTCGACGTGCTGGTCAACGCCGCCGGGGCCGACCAGCACGCCTTCTTCACCCACACCACCCCAGCCGACTGGCGGGGCCTGCTGGCCGTCAACCTGGAGGCGGTGCTGAACACCACCCACGCCGTGTTGCCAGCGATGCAAGCGGCGGGCTATGGCCGCATCGTGAACGTCGCCTCGGAGGCCGGGCGCCTCGGCTCCCGGGGCGGAGCGGTTTACGCCGCCGCCAAGGGCGGGGTGATCGCGTTCACCCGCTCGATCGCCCGTGAAAACGGGCGGCAGGGCATCACCGCCAACGTGGTCGCGCCGGGGCCGATCGACACCCCGATGGTGCACCGGGGGGTGGCCGCCCAAGGCGAGAAGTTGTTGCACGCGATGACCGGCGCCACCCTGGCCGGCCGCCTGGGCACCCCAGACGAGGTCGCCGCGGCCGTGGCGTTTTTGGCCTCCGAGGCGGCCGGCTTCATCACCGGCGAGGCCTTGGGCGTGTCGGGCGGCATGGGGTGCGGCGCATGAGCCGGCCCCACCCCGACCCGGTGGAGGCCGTGGTCGCACGCGTCCGCGCCACCTACGCCCGCTGGGGCCGCGACACCCCCGTGGCCCAGATGCGGACCGACTGGGACGCCCTGTTCGACACCCCGGTGGACGCCATGGTGACGCCGGTCGATGCCGGCGGCGTGCGCTGCGCGTGGGTGCAGGCCCCGGACACGCGCAGCGACCGCACCGTGGTCTACCTGCACGGCGGCGGGTTCCAGGTCGGTTCGCTCGCTTCGCACCGCGAACTCATGGCAGCGCTGTCCGCGGCCAGCGGGGTGCGGGTGTTGGGCGTGGACTACCGGATGACGCCCGAACACCGCTACCCCGCGCCGGTGCAAGACGGGCTGGCGGTGATGCGCTGGCTGCAGGCACAGGGCGTGACCGGCCCACACACCGCCGTGGCCGGCGACTCGGCCGGTGGCGGCCTGGCCCTGGCCCTGCTGCTGGCGCTGCAAGGCGCCGGCCAGCCCAGGCCGGCGGCCGCCTGGGTCATGTCCGCGTGGACGGACATGACCGCCTCCGGCAGCAGCTACACCACACGGGCGGCGCTGGACCCGATCCACCAGCGGCCCATGATGCTGGCGCTGGCGCGGAACTACCTGGGCCAGGCCCACAACCCGCGCGACCCGATGGCCTCGCCGCTGCTGGCCGCGCCCGACGCCCTGGGCGCGCTGCCGCCCCTGCTGTTGCAGGTGGGCGAGCGCGAAACGCTGGTCAGCGACTCCGAAGACCTGGCGCAGCGGGTGGGCGAGGCTGGCGGCCAGGCGCAGTGCCAGGTCTGGCCCGGCATGGTCCACGTGTTCCAGCAGTACCCCGCCGACCTCCCCGATGCCCGCCTGGCCCTCGCCGCCGGCGGGCGGTTTTTGGCCACACACCTGGGTGTGGCGCCCACCCCCACAAGGAGTCCGACATGATCGGCATCACCGCCTACGGCGGCTACATCCCCCGACTGCGGCTGCTGCGCCAGGCCGTGACCGAGGCCAACGCCTGGTACGCCCCGCACCTGTGCGGCCGCCAGGGCAGCCGCTCTGTGGCCAACTGGGACGAAGACAGCGTGACCCTGGCCGTGGCCGCCGCCCGGGACTGCCTGGGCGCGGAGCGCCAGCACCTGCGCGGGCTGCTGCTGGCCTCCAACACCCTGCCCTTTGCCGAACGCCTGAACGCCGGTATCGCCGCCGGTGCCCTGCGGCTGGACGAATCGATCGAAACCCTGGACCTCTGCGGCACACCGCGCATCGGGCTGTCGGCGGTGTCCCAGGGCCTGGCCCGGGCACGGGCCGGGCTGGGCCACACCCTGGTGCTGGCGGCGGACCAGCGCCAAACCCGGGCGGGCAGCACCCAGGAACTGGATTACGGCGACGGCGCCGCCGCGCTGGTGCTGGGCGACGGACCGGTGCTGGCCGAATGGCTGGGCAGCGGCACCGTGTCGGTGGACTTCATCGACCACTTCCGGGCCACGGGCGCGACGGTGGACTACCACTGGGAAGAGCGCTGGGTGCGCGAAGAAGGCGTGGGCCGCCTCGTGCCCCAGGCGATCCGCCAGGCGCTGGCCCACGCCGGGGTGGCCCCGTCCGCAGTGGACCATTTCATCTGCCCCACCCCCTTTGCCAAGCTGGACGCGCAGCTGGCACAGGCCTGCGGTCTGCCGGCGGGTGCGGTGGTGGACAACCTGGCCCAGAGCGTGGGCGACACCGGCACGCCACACGCCCTGTTGATGCTGGCCCACACGCTGGAGCGGGCCCAACCCGGCGCGGTGGTTGTGGTGGCGCAGTTCGGCAGCGGGGCCGAGGCCCTGGTGTTTCGGGTCACCGAGGCGGTGCGCGCCTTCCGCCCGGCGCGGGGTGTGTCCGGGTGGCTGGCACGCGGCACCCCGGAGCGGCATTACAGCAAATTTCTGGCCTTCAAAGGGCTCCTGGCCCTGGAGCGCGGCATGCGCGGCGAGCAGGACAAAAAAACCGCCCTCAGCACCGCCTGGCGGCACCGCAGCGCCCTGCTCGGTCTGGTGGGCGGGCGTTGCCGGGTCAGCGGCAGCGTGCACTTCCCGCCCAGCCGGCTCTCGCTCGACCCCGGCCAGCCCTTGCTGGACACCCAGGAACCCCACCCGCTGGCCGACCGGGCCGCGCGCGTGCTGAGCTGGTCGGCCGAATACCTGTCCTGGCACCCGGCGCCACCGCACCACTACGGCCAGATCGACTTCGAAGGCGGCGGCCGCCTGTTGATGGATTTCACCGACCTGGACGTGGGCGAGGTGGACACCGGCACCGCCATGGACCTGGTGTTCCGCATCAAAGACGTGGACGACCGGCGCGGCTTCACCCGCTATTTCTGGAAAGCCACCCCGGTGCGCAACGTTCCTTCCCAACCCTGACGGGAGCCCCCATGGCCACAGGCATCAAGAACAAAGTCGTCATCCTCGGCATGGGCTGCTCGCAGTTCGGCGAGCGCTGGAACGCCAGCCCCGAGGACCTCATGGTCGAGGCCTACACCGAGGCGATGGCCGACGCCGGCATCGCCCCCGAACAGCTCGACGCCGCCTGGTTTTCCACCCACATGGACGACGTCGGCACCGGCCGCGGCGGCACGCCCATGGGCATCGCGTTGCGGCTGCCCAACATCGGGGTGACGCGGGTGGAAAACTTTTGCGCCGGCGGCTCCGAAGCGATCCGCGGCGCGGTGTACGCGGTGGCGGCCGGCGCCTGCGACATCGCCATCGCGCTGGGCGTGGAAAAACTCAAGGACACCGGCTACGCAGGCCTGCCCGTGGCCACGGTGGGCACCTACATCCCGCAGTGGTACCCGAACGCGGTGGCGCCGGCCAACTTCGCCCAATTGGCCAGCGCCTACCGCCACCAACACGGGGTGGACGCCGCCCTGCTCAAGCGCGCCCTGGCGCACGTGTCGGTCAAAAGCCACGCCAACGGCGCCAAAAACCCCAAGGCCCACCTGCAAAAACCGATCACCGAGGAGCAGTGCCTCAAGGCCCCGATCATCGCCGCACCGCTGGGCCTGTACGACTGCTGCGGCGTGTCCGACGGCGCGGCGGCGGTGATCGTGACCACACCGGACATCGCGCGCGGCCTGGGCAAGCGCGACCCGGTCGCGTTCAAGGCCCTGCAGCTGGTCACCTCCAACGGGTGGGAAATGCAGGGCAACGGCTGGAACGGCAGCCACGTCCACACCACCCGCGTGGCCGCCCGCCGGGCCTACGCCGAGGCCGGGCTGGAACGCCCGCGCGAGCAGCTGAGCCTGACCGAGGTGCACGACTGCTTCTCGATCACCGAACTGGTCACCATGGAAGACCTGGGGCTGTCCGAGCCGGGCCAAGGCTACCGCGACGTGCTGGACGGCGCCTTCGACGCCGAGGGCCGCCTGCCCTGCCAGATCGACGGCGGGCTCAAATGCTTCGGCCACCCGATCGGGGCCAGCGGCATCCGCATGCTGTACGAGGTGTACCTGCAGCTGCAGGGCCGCGCCGGCCCGCGGCAACTGTCCCAGCCCAGCCTCGGGCTCACCCACAACCTGGGCGGCCAACCGTCGCAGAACGTCTGCTCGGTGTCCATCGTCGGCCTGTGGGACGCCTGAACCCACCCCCTCCCATGAACCCCACCCCACGCCCCATGCACTCCACCCCTGGACTTGTCATCGTCGGCGCCGGCCACGCCGGCAGCGAACTGGCCCTGGCCGCGCGCCAACAAGGCTGGACCGGCGACATCCTGCTGCTCGGCGACGAGCCGGACCTGCCCTACCAACGCCCGCCCCTGTCCAAGGCCTACCTGCTGGGCCAGACCGACGCCGCGGCCCTGGCCTTGCGCCAGCCCGAAGCCTACGCCACCGCCGGCGTCCGCGTGCGTCTGGGCACACGGGTCCGGGCGATTCACCGCGCAGCGCACACGGTCGAACTGACCGACGGCGAACGCATCCCCTACGCCAAGCTGGCCCTGTGTACCGGCGGGCGGGCCCGCCCCTGGGTGTGCGAAGGCATGGACCCCGAGCACCCGCCCAGCAACCTGCTGTCCCTGCGCACCCGGGCCGACGCCGACGCGCTGCGGGCGGGCCTGCGGCCCGACAGCCGGCTGGTCGTGGTGGGCGGCGGTTACATCGGGCTGGAGGTGGCGGCGTCCGCCCGCAGCCTGGGCGCCCAGGTCACGGTGCTGGAGGCACAACCGCGCCTGCTGGCCCGGGTGGCCGGGCAGGCCATGTCCGATTTCGTCGCCGACGCCCACCGCGCCGCCGGCGTCGCCTTGCGCACCGGCGCCACCGTCGCCCGCGTGCACTGCGCAGGCGGCCGCATCGTGCAGGTGGAACTGGCCGACGGCACCGCCTTGCCCGCCGACCTGGTGGTCGCGGGCATTGGCATGCTGCCCAACACCGAAGCCGCCCGCGCCGCCGGGCTGGGCAGCGACCAGGGCATCCCGGTGGACGCCTGCTCGGTCACCGCCGACCCGGACATCGTCGCCGCCGGTGACTGCACGGTCCAGCACGTCGCGCTGTACGACCGCGCGCTGCGGCTGGAGTCGGTGCCCAACGCCTTGGAACAGGCCCGCTCGGCCGCGGCCTGGCTGTGCGGCCAGGCCAAACCCAACCAGACCGTGCCCTGGTTCTGGTCGGACCAGTACGACCTGAAGCTGCAACTCGTCGGGCTGTCCCAGGGGCACGACCGTTGCATCGTGCGCGGCCAGTCGGCACAGCGCCACTTCTGCCTGTTTTACCTGCAGGGCCAGCGCCTGCTGGCGGCCGACGCGGTCAACCGACCGGCCGACTTCATGCTGGTGCGGCGCGCCCTGGCCACCACCGGCGGCCTCGGGCTCGACCTCGACGCGCTGGGCGACGAATCGGTCCCCCTCAAAACCGCCCTCGCACCCCGGCCCTGAATCCCAGGGTTTACCCTAGACCACCGCACGAACCACCCCCACAAGTCCCCACGAATCCTATACTTTAGTCCGACTGGTCGGACCTTTTATATCCCCTCGGAACCGCTGCCACCCAGACCTCAAGGGCAACCATGAAAACACTTTTCCCCCGCGAACTGCTGCGCCGTTGTGCACTCAACTACCCCAACAAGCGCGCCTACGTCTGCGGCGCGCGCGCCGCCACCTGGGACGACATGCACCGCCGCTCCGACCAGTTCGCCCGCGCGCTGCAAGACCTGGGCTGCCGCAAGGGCGACACCGTCTCCATCCTCAGCCAGGAAACCATCGAGGTCTACGAACACCTGTTCGCCTGCGCCAAGATCGGGGCGGTGCGCGTCGGCGTCAACACCCTGTACGCCTGGCCCGAGATGCAACACGTGCTGCGCGACAGCGGCACGAAAATCCTGCTGGTGGACGCACGCTGCCAGGCCATCGTCGACGAACACCTGGCCGAACTGCAGGCGCTCGGCATCCGCCTGATCGGCTTCAACGGCCCGCACCACTACCCCCTGGATTACGAAACCCTGCTGGCCCAAGCCCCAGGCGCGCCAGAACTGCCTCCCCTGCAAGACGACGACCTGCTGCTCTACAGCTACACCTCCGGCACCACCGGCTTCCCCAAGGGGGTGATGATCAAGCAGGTCGGCGTCTCCAACGTCATCCTGCACTGCCTGGCCTCGTTCGGCTTCAGCCCCGACGACGTCTGGTACATGCCCGCGGCATCGGCCTGGGCGGTGGTGATCATGAACCTGTTCGGCCTGGGCAACGGCATGACCACGGTCATCCCCGACGGCGGGTTCCACATCGTGTCCTACCTCAAGGACATCGAAAAATTCCGCGTCACCACCAGCCTGATCGTCCCGACCATGATCCAGCGCGCCCTGGTGGAGAAACAGAACCACCCCTACGATTTGTCCTCGCTGCGCTGCCTGATGTACGGCTCCTCACCGGCCACGCCCAAGCTGATCCGCGAGACCCGCGAGCAACTCGGCGTGGCCATGATGCAGACCTACGGCCAGACCGAAACCAGCGGCGGCTGGCTGACGGTGCTGACCGAAACCGACCACCAACTGGCCCTCTCCACCGAACCCGGCCTGCTGCGCTCGGTGGGCCGCGTCGGTCTGCACTACGAGTGCTCCATCCGCGACGAAGCCGGCCAGGCCCTGCCCCCCCACACCAAAGGCGAAATCTGGCTGCGGGGCGAGAGCGTGATGGCCGGCTACCTCAACCTGCCCGAGGCCACGGCCGAGGCGCTGCCCGGCGACGGCTGGTTGCGCACCAACGACATCGGGATGATGGACGAACGCGGCTACCTCTTTTTGCTGGACCGGCAGAAGTTCATGATCATCACCGGCGCGGTCAACGTCTTCCCCACCACGGTGGAGGCGGTGGTCAGCGAGCACCCGGGCATCCAGGAGGTGGCCGTGGTCGGCGTGCCCCACCCCGAGTGGGGCGAGGCGGTGGTGGCCGTGGGGGTGCGCCGCGCCGGCCACGCCGACCTGAACGCGTCAGACGTGATCCGGTTCTGCGACGGCAAGCTCAGCCGCCCCGAAACGCCCAAGCACGTCGTCTTCGTGCCCGAGCTGCTGAAAACCGTCAACGGCAAGCTGCGCAAGAACGAAATCCGCGCCTGGCTGACCGACCCGCAGACCGGCGAAATCCCCTGGGACATGAACGTCCACTGATGCCGCGCCGGCCGGCGACCCACTGCCGGCCGGCCACCACACCGCCGAATTTGGCCTTGACAAAGTCCGACCGGTCGGACTAATATAAAGACCAACCAACCACCCGTCAGAGGAGCACAACCCCATGGAAACCCCACCCACCCGCGCCTGGGACCGCTTGATCCGCCAGGAATACGTCCACGGCTCGCTGTACACCGACGAAGCCATCTTCCGCGAAGAACTGGAAAAAATCTGGTACCGCACTTGGGTCTACGTCGGCCACGTCAGCGAGATACCCCAGCCCAACGACTACGTGCTGAAAACCATCGGGCTGGAAGAAATCATCATGACCCGCGACCGGGACGGCCAGGTCCACCTGCTGCACAACCGCTGCCCGCACCGCGGCAACCGGGTCTGCGTCAAGCACCAGGGCAACGCCCGCTCCTTCACCTGCGCCTACCACGGCTGGAACTTCGGCAACGACGGCCAGCTCAAGGGCTACCCCTACCCCTCCGGTTACCCGGACGACAAACGCAAAGAACTGGGCCTGGGCCGGGTGGCCCGCATGGGCATTTACAACGGCTTTGTGTTCGGCGCGCTGGCCGCGGACGGCCCCACCCTGGAACAACACCTCGGCCCGGCCAAGGCCACCCTGGACAACGTCTGCCGCAACTCGCCCGAAGGCGAAATCCTGCTCAACACCGGCTTCCTGCAGCACAAGGTCAAGGCCAACTGGAAGCTGCTGGTCGAAAACGAGACCGACGGCTACCACCCCCAGGTGACGCACGCCTCCATCTTCGACGTGGCCGACAGCGGCATCGGGGCGCTGTACAACGAGAACGCCGCCTCGGTGACGCGCGCCTTTGGCAACGGCCACTCGGAGCTGGACCTGCGCCCCGAATTCCGCAAGTTCAACGAACCGATGCGCTGGTTCGGCACCACCGCCGACCGCCTGCCGGACTACGTCGCCAAGATGAAGGCCGCCTACGGCGAGGAGCAGGCCCACGAGATCATGGTGGACGGTGTGCGCCACGTCATGATCTTCCCCAACCTGTTCATCGCCGAGATCCAGCTCTTCGTGCTGCAACCCCTGTCGGTGAACGAAACGGTGCAGCACGTCACCGCGCTGCAGTTCAAGGGCGCGCCGGACCTGAACCGCCGCATGCGCCAGCAGACCATGGGCTCGGTCGGTCCGGCCGGCTTCCTGCTGGCCGACGACGCCGAAATGTACGAACGCACCCAGATGGGCGTGCAGCAGCGCAACCCCGAATGGCTCTACCTGGGCCGGGGCAGCCACCGCGAGCACACCGAGCCGGACGGCTGCGTCGTCGGCAACGTGACCGACGACATGCCGTCGCGTCACCTGTGGAAACACTACCAATCTTTGATGGAGGCCGCGTGAACACCGACCAATTGCGCCAGCTGATGGAGGTCAGCCAATTCATCCACCACGAAGCGCGGCTGCAGGACGAGCACCGCTACGCCGAATGGGAGCAGTTGTGGACCGACGACGCGATCTACTGGGTACCGGCCAACGGCGACGACACCGACCCGGAGCAGCAGATGTCCATCATCTACGACAACCGCTCCCGGCTCGGCCTGCGGGTCAAGCAGCTGTACACCGGCAAACGCCACACCCAGTTGCCGCAATCGCGCCTGTGCCGCGTGGTCTCCAACATCGAGGTGCAAGCGCAGGACGGCGAGCACCTCGTCGCGCGCTCCAATGCGCTGATTTTCGAGTCCCACACCCGGGGTGAGGTCCTCTGGGCCGCGAAAAACGAGTACCGCCTGCGCCGGGTGGACGGCGTCTGGCGCATGGCCCGCAAAAAGGTGACGCTGGCCAACAACCACAGCGCGCTCTACACGATGTCGTTCCTCATCTGAGGGCTGGGGGCCCGGCCGGTCGGCCCCGGCGCCGCCGCCAGCGGGGGCACCGGCTTCAGGCCGGACCGACGGCGCGGAAACCGTTGAGGAACAGGTCCGAAATGTGCTGGGCCAGCTCCGTCGGCTTGAGCACGCCGGACTTTTTGTACCAGGTGAAGGTCCAGATGATCATGCCGAACAGCAGCAAGGCGTAGGGGGTTTGCACCTCCACCCGGGCCATGCGCTGCGGGTTGATTTCCTGGAGCAGCCCGATCAGCATGGCCACCACCTCCTGCTCCATCGCCAGCATTTCCTTGTGCTTGGCCGGCGGCAGAAAACCCAGCTCGTTGGTCAGCACCAGTTGCTCGTTGCGCGAATCGGCCGCCACCTCCACGAACGCGGCCACAAAGCGCTCAAAGCGCTGCAGGGCCGGGGCGGACTGGCCCTGGATGTGGGAGAGTTTGCTCAGCAACATCGTCGTGTGCTCCTTGACGATGGCGTACAGCAGGTCCTCCTTGGCCGGGAAGTAGTGGTACAGGTGCGATTTCGACGCGTTGCAGGCCTTGGCCACGTCCATCATGGTGGTGATCTCGTAGCCTTTGGCGGCGAACAGCGCCGCCGCCTTGCGCAGGATCAGCTCCTTTTTGTCGTCGTAGTTCTCGGATCTTTCTCGGGTCATGGCTGTGGCCTGAACGGTTGAAAAGCACCCCGACCGCCGCGCCTGACGGCGGTCATGACCGGGCACACAAACCCCAATCATAGTCCGACTGGAAGGTCAAAACATGAACATTCACACCACCACCCCCCACCGGGCCGCAGGCCCCCTCGCCGGCCTCACCGTGGTCGAAATGGCCGGCCTCGGGCCGGCGCCCTTCACCGGCATGCTGCTGGCCGACCTGGGCGCCACCGTGGTGCGCATCGACCGCCCGGCCGCTCCGCCCTCCGACCACCCGCTCGACACCCTGCTGCGCAGCGACGGCATCGTGGACCGGGGGCGGCAGTCGATCGCCCTCAACCTCAAAGACCCGCGCGCCACCGAAGTCGTGCTGCGGCTGGTGGCCCAGGCGGACGTGCTGATCGAAGGCTACCGCCCTGGCGTGATGGAAAAGCTGGGCCTGGGGCCGCAGCCCTGCCTGGCACGCAACCCCCGGCTGGTGTACGGCCGCATGACCGGCTGGGGACAAGACGGCCCGCTGGCCCCGTCGGCCGGCCACGACATCAACTACATCGCCCTGTCCGGGGCGCTGCACGGCATCGGGCCGCGGGAGCGACCGGCGGTGCCGCTGAACCTGATTGGCGACTACGGCGGTGGCGGCATGTTGTTGATGGTGGGCGTGCTGGCGGCCTTGCAACACGCCGCGCGCCACGGCGTCGGCCAGGTCGTGGACGCGGCCATGACGGACGGCTCCGCCCTGTTGCTCGCGGCCCAACACGGCTTCACGGCCAAGGGCCATTGGCAGGACCGGCGCGAAAGCAACTTCCTGGACGGGGCCGCCCATTTCTACGGCACCTACACCTGCGCCGACGGCAAGCACGTGGCGGTGGGGGCGATTGAACCGGCGTTTTACCGCCAACTGCTGACCCTGGCCGGCCTGGACGATCCGGCCTTCGACGACCAATGGAACGCCGGCGCGTGGCCCCACCTGCGGCGACAACTGGAGCGGGTGTTCCGCCAACGCAGCCGGGACGAATGGGCGGCGCTGTTCGAGGGCAGCGACGCCTGCGTCACCCCCGTGCTGTCGCTGCAAGAGGCCGCGACCCACCCGCACAACCGGGCCCGCGCCACCTTCGTGGGCACGCCCCAAGGGGTGCAGCCGGCGCCGGCCCCCCGGTTCGACCGCACGCCCACCGCGCTGCCCGCCGCTGCCCCCGAGATCGGTTCGGCCACCCTGCCCTGGCTGGCCCAACTGGGCTATGCGGCAGACGACATCCAGGCCCTGCGTGCGGCGCGTGTGGTCTTTGCCCCGTGAGAGGCAGGCTAGGGTTTGCCCGGGTATCGCAGACCCATGGGCTGCCCTAAATTCGATTATGTTAGACCGTCTGGTCGGTCTTTAACAACCCACCCCAACCCAGGAGACACCGCATGACACTTCGCCCCCTGACCTGTGCCCTTTTGCTGTCGGGCAGCGCCACCGCCTTCGCCCAGACGGTGCTGACCGTCTCGAGCTGGCTGCCGCCCACCCACACCGTGAGCGTGAGCCAGCAGAAGTGGTGCGCCGCCCTGGAACAAGAATCCAAGAACAGCCTCAAGTGCAACATCCTGCCCAAAGCCGTGGTGGCGCCACCCGGCACCTTCGACGCGGTGCGCGACGGCCTGGCCGACATCTCCTACACCGTGGACGGCTACACGCCTGGCCGTTTTGTCTTCACCCAGGTGGCCGAATTCCCCTTCCTGGGCGACAGTTCTGAATCGACCTCAGTGGCCTACCAGCGCACTTACCAGAAGCATTTCGCCCCCATCGGCGAACACCGCGGGGCCAAGGTGCTGGGCGTGTTCACCCACGGCCCCGGTGTCATCTTCAACACCAAAAAACCCATCACGTCGGCCGCCGACGTGGCTTCGCTCAAGTTCCGCATCGGCGGCGGCAACATCAGCGAACTTTCCAAAGCCATGGGCTGGAACGTGACGCTCAAACCCGCGACCGAGTCCTACGAACTGCTGTCCACCGGCGTGATGGACGGCACCTTCCTGCCGGACGAGTCCCTGGCCTCGTTCAAGCTGAACATGGTCAAGCACGTCACGCGTTTCCCGGGTGGCCTGTACAACAGCTCGTTCGTCTTTTTGATGAATGCGGACAAATACAAGTCGCTCACCGCCGAACAGAAAGCCGTGCTCGACAAACTCTCCGGCGAGTACGTGGCCCGCCTGTTCGGCCAGGGCTGGGACGCACTGGACAAAGCCTCGCGTGAAGGGGCGCAGGTATCCCAAGGGGTGCAACAGACCGCCGCACCGCAGGCCTTCGTCAACGAGATCAAAGCCAAGCAATCGGCACTGGAAGACAAGTGGGCCGCGGCCGCCGAAGCCAAGGGCCTCAAGAACGCCAAGGGCGTGCTGGCCGAGTTCCGCGCCGAAATCGCCAAGGTCAAGTAAGCGCCCCCCGAAGCAGCGCTTGCCCCCAGCCAGTGGCCCGGTGTGCCCACCGCCACTGGCTGATTGTTTTTCCCTCTGGAGCTTTTGCGTATGTCCCCAACCCTGGACCGCCTGCTCAAGTGGACCTGTGGCGCGGTCTCGGCCCTGGCCCTCTTTGGCATCATGTGGCTGATGCTGTTCGATGTCATCGGCCGCAAGTATTTCAACCAGTCCATCCCCGGGGCGCTGGAGATCACCGAGATCCTGATGGTGGTGGTCATCTTTGGCGCGCTGCCGCTGGTGTCGTGGCGCGGCGAGCACATCGTCTTCGATTCCCTCGACGGCGTGGTGCCGCGCGCGCTCAAGGGCTTGCAGCACCGCGTGGTGCACCTGCTGTGCGCCGGCACGTTTGCTTTCCTGGGCCTGCAGCTGCTCAAGCGCGCCGAGCGTTTTGCCGAGTACGGCGAGGTCACGGCCCACCTGGGCCTGGCGCTGGCGCCGGTGGCCTGGCTGATGGCCGCGCTGCTGGGCGCCACCGCCTTGGTGCACCTGTTGTTTGTGGTCCAGCTGCCGCCAGGCGCCCTGGAACACGTTGCCCACACCCCGGAGTTGCCGGAATGATTGAAGCGTTGTATGCCTTCCTGGCCGTCTTTGCGATGGCCTTTTTGCGCGTCCCCCTGGCCGTGGCGATGATGATCTCGGGCGTGGTGGGCCTGGGCCTGATGCGGGGCTGGACGCCGGCGTTTGCGGGCGTCAGCCAGGTGGTCTTCGAGACCGGCTTTGCCTATGTGCTGTCGGTCATCCCGCTGTTTGTGCTGATGGGCAACTTCGTGACCCGCGCGGGCATGGCGCGCGAGCTGTACGCGGCGGCCAATGCGTTTGTGGGCCACCGCAAGGGCGGTCTGGCCATGGCCAGCATCATCGCCTCGGGCGGCTTTGGCGCGATCTGCGGCTCGTCCATCGCCACGGCCGCGACCATGAGCAAGGTGGCTTTCCCGGAGATGCGCAAGCACGGCTACAAGGACTCGCTGGCCACCGGGGCGATCGCCTCCGGGGGCACGCTGGGCATTCTGATTCCGCCCTCGACCATCATGGTGATCTACGGGATCATCACCGAGACGAACATCGGGGAGATGTTTGTGGCGGGCATTCTGCCGGGCCTGGTGGCGGTGGCGATGCTGTGCCTGGCGGTGGTGTTTGTGACCTGGCGCGACCCCGAGGCGGGTCCGCCGGCCGAGCGCCGCACCTGGGGCGAGCGGTTCACCGCCCTGCGCAACATCTGGGCGGTGGTGCTGCTGTTTGCGCTGGTCATCGGTGGCATCTACGGGGGGGTCTTCACCGCCACCGAGGGCGCGGGGGTGGGGGCCGCGGGCGCCTTCCTGTTCGCGCTGGCGCGGCGCACGCTGAGCGTGAAGGTGCTGGCCGAGATCCTGGTGGAGAGTTCGCGCACGACGGCGATGCTGTTCACCATCCTGATCGGGGCGATGATCTTCACGAACTTCATCAATTTCACCAGCATGCCGACAGACCTGCGCGACTGGGTGGTGGGCATCAGCCCGAGCCCGATCGTGGTGATCCTGCTGATGATGGCGATCTACCTGGCGCTGGGCATGGTGATGGAGGAGCTGGCGATTGTGCTGCTGACGATCCCGGTGTTCTTCCCCATCGTCACCGGCCTGGGCTTCGATCCGGTGTGGTTTGGCATCCTGATCATCACGGTGGTGGAGATCGGCATGATCTCGCCCCCGGTGGGCCTGAACCTGTTCGTGATCAATTC
>NZ_JAAQQT010000692.1:17161-22674 GCF_011742065.1 Aquabacterium sp. A08 | reverse complement strand
TCCCCGGCCTCTCGCTCTGGTTGCCTCAGCTGATGCGCAGTTGACTGCGATACGGTCGCACATTGCCCATGGCTGCGATGCCGCCGCCCTTCGGCGCCGGGCCCTGCCCAGAAAAAAGGCAGGGTGAACGCCCGCCTTGCAAATCAACGCCTTGCCCCACTTCGCGGGGGCTTGTCCACAGGGTTGCCCACGCGGGTTGGGGATGACGGCCGGCACGCCGATCCCGCGCCATGCCGACCAGACACCCGCTGGCGGGTCCTCGTTGGGCCAGGCCACCCACCCGGCCTCGGTGCAGGAAGGCGCGGAGGCGGCTGGACCGCCCCCGGCGCAGACCTCATCCCTGGACCGTGCCACCCGCCACGATGAACTGGCCACCGGCCACATGGTGCAAGGTGCGCAGTTCGGCGGGGGCGGTGTCGAAGTGCCAGCGCCCTTGGCGGAAAACCCGCTCGTCCGCCCAGGCCGCCTCGACCCGGCCAATGAACAGATCGTAGGTGTGCTGGTTGTGCGGCTCCGGCAGCAGGCGGCAGACGAGCCAACCCACACAGCCTTGCACCAGCGGCAGGTCGTGCCCCGGGGCGGTGAAGGTGGGCACCTGCAAGCGCGCCAGTTTGTCGGGCATGTTATGGGCGCTGTGGGTGCCCACGGCCACCGTCAAGCCGGCCTGGGCGACACAGGGGAGTTGCAGGGCGAAACGGCCGCTGGCTTCGACCAGTTCGCGGGTGCGGGTGGCCTTGTCCAGCACCACGGTCACTTTGGGCGCTTCGCCGAAGTCGAGCACACAGGCCCAGGCGGCCGCCATTACGCCGTCCACACCCGCCTGGCGGGCGGACACCAACACCGTGGGGCCGTGGTTCATCAGGCGGTAGCACTGCGCCAGCGGCACGGGGGCGAAGTGATCGGGGCAGGTGTGGGCGTTTGACATGGCACCCACTGTAGCGCGTGTGCCCGGCCGGTTCCGGTGGGCCAGGGCCCCAGCGCGCTCACCAGGCCTTCAAGGCGGCTGAAATGTCCGCGGTTTGCTGGGGTCTGACCAGGCGGGCGACTTCCCGGCCGTCGCGCAACAGCACCAGGGTCGGCCAGAGCTTGACGCGAAAGCTGCGGCCCAGCGCCCGACCGGGGCCGTCTTCCACCCGAAGGTGGCGCCAGCGGCCCTCTTGCGTCAGCGCCTCGGCCAGCGCGGGTTGCGCGGCACGGCAATGGCCACACCAGCCGGTCCCGAATTCCAGCAGCGTCCAACCAGGCCAGGCGTCCACCTCGGCACGTGTAGGGGCCTCGGTGGCACCGAGGTAGAGGACAAGCGCACACACGCCGGCATTGTGACCCGTTCGGTGGCGCTTGTCAGCGAGGGGGGGCAACCAGGGCCCGCCAGCCCGGCCGTGGGCCGCGAATTCCACGCCGCCCCGTCGTCGAAGCGGTCGGGGCGGCCCCATGGGCCCATGCCGACCATGGGATTGCTGGCTGTGTCCACGTCCGCCCACCACTTGCGGGTACGCTGCACGCCGTTTCACCCCCTCAACCCGCCGTGTCGGCGCCCCCGCACAGCCACGGCACCCGCCCCCGAAAGCAGCGATGACCCCGACCTCGCCCCGCACCTCACTGGCCTTGCTGGCCGCGGCGCTGCTCCTGTCGGCCATCATCTTGGGCTACGACGGCGCGCGGGTGCTGCAGGTGCTGGTGTTGGCCTTGCCCGCGTGGATGTGGCTGTGGTGGCCCGGCCGCTCGCGCGCCGTCCGCGGCCTGCAAGCCGCCACCGCCGGGGTGCTGGGTCTGAGCTTCATCCTGGACGGGGCCGTGCGCGGCTTCATGCTCGATGCTTACGAAGCCAGTCCGGCCAGTGCCTTCGTCCTGACGGCGGTGGCGAACACCACCGCCCAGGAATCGTCCGAGTTCGTGTCGATGCACTGGCCCAGCCTGCTGCTCTGGAAACTGTTTTTGCTGGCCTCGCTGGCGGTTCTGTTCGCCGGCCTGCGGGCCTGGTGGCGCCAGCCGCCGGCGCCCCTGAAAGCCACCGGCTGGCGGGTGGTGGCGGCGGCGGTGCTGGTGGCGCTGGGGCTGGTGGCCCTGGTCAGCAAGCCCTGGCGCCAGCACCACCCTGTGGTGTTTTGGCCTGGGTGGGTGTCCGAGGTGGCGGCCTTGCGCAACCAATGGGCCAACCTCGGCGAGCAGCGCGCCCGCCTGCGGGCGCGGGCCCGCGCACAGGCCCCCGTGACCACGCCGGACAGCCCGGACACGCTGGTGCTGGTCATCAGCGAAAGCATCAACCGCAACCACCTGTCGCTCTACGGCTACGCACGCGACACAACGCCGCGGCTGCGGACACGGTGGCAGCAGGAGCCGTCGAAGCTGGGCGTGTTTCGGCACGCCTGGTCGGTGGACGCCTCCACCGTGCCGGCGCTGCGCAATTTTTTCTACTTCGGCCGCACCGGCGCCGACGGCCAGCATCTGATCGCCCTGGCCGCCAGCGCCGGTTACCGCACTTGGTGGATCAGCAACCACGACGACCTGGCCATCGACCAGGAACACGCCCTGCTGGCCGACCGCGTGCACATGCTCAACAAAACCCCGGGGCGCTCCAGCCCGTCGCTGGACCACGCAACGCTGCCGGTGCTGCAACAGGCGCTGCAGGACCCGGCCCCGCGCAAGTTCGTGGTGGTGCACCTGCTGGGCGCCCACCCCCATTACGGTCTGCGCTACCCGCAGGCGCAGGGCCCGTTCGAGGATGCCCGCGACGGCGTGGACCGGCAGATGAAGGCCCAGGGCCGCTCGCTGCGGGTGCGGGCCCTGCGCAACGAATACGACTCGGCCCTGCACTACCACGACTCGGTGGTGGCGCAGAGCCTGGACCTGACCCGGCAGGCCAGCGGTCACGCGGTCTGGATGTACTTTTCGGACCACGGCCAAGAGGTGGGCAGCCAGAGCGACCACACCGGCCACAGCGCCCACCACGCCGACGGCTACCGGGTGCCCCTGCTGCTGTGGGGCCGGCGGGTCGAGGCCCTGCCCGAACCGACCTTTGACCGCCCCGTGCGCACCGACTGGCTGGGGCACAGCGTGATGGGCCTGCTCGGCCTGCGGTGGCCAGGCCAGCGGCCCGAGCGCGATGTGCTCGGGGAACGGTACCAATGGACCGCGCCGCCCCTGCCGGTCGGGGTGGATTTCGGGACTTGAGCGGGCCGGCGGCGCGCGCCTCAGGCCACCACGTACTGGTTCACAAAGGCCTGCCAGGGCTGCGGTTTGTCGAAGAAAAAGCCCTGCAGCACCTTGCAGCCGTGGTGCGACAAAAACTCCAGCTGCGCCGGTGTTTCCACGCCCTCGGCCACGGTCTGGATGCAGAAGCGGCGCGCAATCGACAGGATGGCCTGCACCAGCGCGGCGTCGTCGCCATCGACCTCGATGTCGCGCACAAAGGCCCGGTCGATCTTCAGTTCGTGCACCGGCAGGCGCTTGAGGTAGGCCAGGCTGGAGTAGCCGGTGCCGAAATCGTCCAGCGAAAACCGGTAACCGGCCTTGCTCAGCGTCACCACGCTCTTGGCCAGCCGGTCCTGCAGCAGCACCCCTTCGGTGATCTCCAGCATCAGCGCCGCCGGGTCGATCCCGGCGTCCTCGACCAGCCGCTGCAGCTCGTCCTGGAACTCCTCGCGCTTGAACTGCTTGGGGCTGATGTTGACCGAGACCACAAAATCCGGGCGGTGGACACGCACCCGACGGGCGATCTGCACCGCCTCCTGCAGCACCTGCCGCCCGATGTGCTGGATCAGCTCCGACTCCTCGGCCACCGGAATGAACTCCGCCGGGGACACCCAGCCCCGCACCGGGTGGCGCCAGCGCAGCAGCAGCTCGCCGCCCACCAGCCGGCCCGCCGGCGACCATTTGCCCTGCATGAACAGCTCGAAGCCGTGGTTCAGCACCGCCTGACGAAGGTCGTGGTCCAGCTGCAGCCGGTCCGCCACCGCCTGCTGCATGGCGGACTCGTAAAAGCGCACGGTGCCGCGGTTTTCGCCCTTGGCGCCGTACATGGCGGTGTCCGCCTCGCGCACCAGGTCTTCGGCGGTTTCCTGCTCGTCCTTGGGAAAGAAGGTCACGCCCACGCTGGCGCCCAACGCCACCGACTTGCCCTCGATGTCGATGGGCGACTCCAGCACCCGGATCAGCTTCTGCGCCACCCCGTGCGCGTGCAGCTTGGCGGCGGTCATGTCCGCGCTCAGCCGGGGCAGCAGCACCATCATCTCGTCGCCGCCCATGCGGCACAGGGTGTCATCGTCGCGCAGTTGGGCCAACAGCCGCGCGGCCACGTTCTTGAGCAACTGGTCGCCCGCGCCGTGGCCGTAGCTGTCGTTGATGCGCTTGAAATGGTCCAGGTCCAGGTAAAGCAAGGCCCCGTGCTGGCCGTGGCGGCGGGCCGAACTCAGCGCGCGGTTGAGGCGGTCCAGCATCACCAGGCGGTTGGGCAGCTCGGTCAGCGGGTCGGTGGTGGCCGCGCGGTGCAGCGCCTGCTCCACCCGTTTTTGCGCGTCGATGTCGAGGTGGATGCCGGCCATGCGGGTGACGCGGCCCTGGGCGTCGCGTTCGATCACGGCCCCGCCGCACAGCACCCAGCGCCACTGCCCGTCGCCGGTGCGCAGCCGCTCCTCGAACTTGAAGGTGGACTGCTCGCCACGCAGCACCCGGGCAATCGCATCGCGGCACTGCAGTTGGTCGTCGGGGTGCACCAGGTCGCGGGTGGCCACGGTGCGGTGCGCCAGGCCCAGGCGGGCCAGCCAGCCGCTGGACAGTTCCAGCTCGTCGCTCGCCAGGTTCCAGGTCCAGTGGCCGATGTCGGCCGTCTGTGCCGCCAACTCGATGTATTGCCCGGCGTGGATCTGTTCGGTCTGGTCGGAAAACGCCACGATGCGTTCGGCCGACGTGCCCGAGACGTTGGGCAGCGTCGCCAGGCGCACGTCCAGCCAGCGCGACTCGGCACGGGCGTTTTGCACCGCCACCAGGCGCTGGGGGCCGCCGGCGGGCTGCTGCGCCACCTGCTGCAGCAGGCTGGCGAGCTGGGCCGACACGTCGGGCCCGTGGTCCGTCGTGCCCCCGGACAAGATGCGCTGGGCCGCGCTGTTGAGGCGGTGCACCCGGTGCTCGCCGTCGTGCAGCGCCAGGCCGATGGGCACCGCTTCCAGCAGGGCGTCCAGGTGCTGCTGGCGCAACACCAGTTCGGTGATGTCGGTCTCGATCGCGACGAAGCCCACGAAGGCCCCGGCGTCGTCGTGCAGGGGCTGCAGGTCCACGTCCATCCAGTACGGGTGGCCGTCCTTGGCCCGGTTCAGGATGTGGACGCGGGCGTGTTCGCGCGCCCGCACCGCCTGCCCCAGCGCCGTGCGCGCCTGCTGTGACGTGCCCTGGAACTGCAGCAACTCGCCGGGCTTGCGGCCCACAGCCTCCTGGGCGGTGTAGCCGGTGACCCGCTCGAACGCGGCGTTGACCCAGGTGATCAGACCGTCCGGGTCGGACAGGATGACGACGTTGTG
>NZ_JAAQQT010000692.1:0-17111 GCF_011742065.1 Aquabacterium sp. A08 | reverse complement strand
TCCAGCAGGTGCATGAGCTGGCGGGCCAGGCGGCGCAGGGTGTCGGCCTCGTCGGCGCTGAGCTGGCGCGGCTGGCGGTCGATGACGCACAGGGTGCCGATGGCCAACCCGTCGGGCGACACCAGGGGGCAGCCCGCGTAAAAGCGGATGTGGGGCTCGCCCCGCACCAGGGGGTTGTCGGCAAAGCGCTCGTCGCACCAGGAGTCCTCGACCACCAGAATGTCCGACTGCGCGATGGTGTGGTGGCAGAAAGCCACCTGGCGTGCGGTGGCGTCCACGTCCAAGCCCACCTTGCTTTTGAACCACTGCCGGTCCTGGTCGAGGAGGGAAATCAGCGCGATCGGCACCCCCAGCAGGCGGCTGGCCAGGGCGGTGAAGTCGTCGAAGGCCGGTTCCGGCGGCGTGTCCAGCACCTCGTAAGACAAGAGCCGGGCGAGCCGCGCCAACTCCTGGGCCGAGGCGGTGGGGTCTCCAGAGACACGCATTCCGAACACCTTTCTGACAGCTTGCGGCACAGTTCGCCGGCACCAGCATGTCGCAAGGCCGCGGGCGTTGCCCAACGGGGCCCCAAGCCCCCACCGGTGTTGGGGTTGGGGTTGGGGTTGGGGTTGGGGTTGGGCAGCGTCCCTTGCGCGGCGCAACGGTCTGTGCCTGTTTATAACAGCACGCGCAGCCCGCTGTCAGGGACCCGGCGCGTCGAAGGGCCAGGCAGGCTGCGGTGGGGCGGTCGGCCACCAGCCAGCGGCTGGCGACAAAAAAGCCAACGGCCACCTGGGGGGTGGCCGTCTCGGGTGGCGCAGGGCGACTCAGGCCTGGGTGGCTTGGGTCGTCCAAGAGCGCCGCGTCGTCTCGATGACGCGCTGGGCTTGGGTCTGAACGTTCATTTGTCCCTTCCTTTCGTTGTTGTGGTGGCATGGTGCCAGAGCCATGTGTCAGCCGCGTGAAACCCACAGGGCTTTGCCGCAGTAAAGCGAATGGATGTGTGTTGGCTTACACGAGTGGATTGACCTTGTGCCACGGACGAAAGTTCCCTTGTCTCGGGGCACGAGCCCCCCATGCCCTGGGCTTGACGGCCGGCCCACCGACATGCACAATCGTGAACATTCATTCACCGCACTGCACGCCCGATGTCGGACCAGCAACACCTCGACGCCCTGCGCACCTACTGGAAAGCCAACAAGGCCTTCCCGGCCATGGCCAAGCTGGCCGATGTGCTGGGGCTGGCATCGTCTGGCGGGGTGTTCAAGGTGATCGGACGCCTGGTGGACGCCGGCTACCTCGAGCGCACCGCCGGTCGCATCGCCCCGACCAAGGCCTTTTTCGCGCTGCCGGTGCTGGGCAACGTGCGCGCCGGCCTGCCCCAGCCCGAGGACCAGTCCTCGGGCCTGGAAACCGTGGGGGTGGAGGACTACCTGATCCACCACCCCGAACGCACCGTGTTTTGCCGGGTGCGCGGCGACTCCATGAAGGACGCCGGCCTGCTCGACGGCGACATGGTGGTGGTGGAACGCCACCGCCCCACCCGCACGGGCGACATCGTCGTGGCCCTGGTGGACCAGGAGATGACGGTCAAACACCTGTTCCCCGCACCCGCCGGCCGTGGCTGGGTGCTCAAGCCCGCCAACCCCGACTACCCCGACATCGTGGCCCACGAATCGCTGGAAGTGATCGGCGTGGTGGTGGGCGCCTTTCGCCGGCTGGGCCGCTGACGCCCCCTTCATCCCTACCTTGGACGACACCCCATGAGCCTCAAAGCCATCCTTCGCAAGCTCACCGGTCGCGGCGGCGCACTGAACAAGGCCCGCACCACCCGCGAAATCTGCCACCTGAACGTGATCGCCGCCAGCGCCCGGGTGTCGGTGTACGAACTCGACTGACGCACAGGGCCGAGCCCGCGCGGCAGGTCGGTGCGCGGACAGCCGCCCGTGGCAGCGTCAGGCGACCACCGGCAGCGCGGCGGCCGGCGTTGGCACAGTGGCCACCCGGTTGCGGCCCTGCTGTTTGGCGCGGTACAGGGCCTGGTCGGCCTGGGCCAGCAAGGCCTCAGGGGTTCCCTCCTCGCCCGGCTGTTGCGCGGCCACCCCCACGCTGATGGTGACCACCTCAGCCACCCCAGAGGCCGCGTGCGGCAAGGCGTGCGCCAGCACCGCGGCGCGCAGGGCCTCGGCCTTGCGCAGGGCACCGTCCCGGTCGCAATCGGGCAGCAGGCAGACGAATTCCTCCCCGCCGTAGCGGGCCACCAGGTCGTGCGAACGCGTCAGGCCGGCTTGCAAAATGGCCGCCAGCACCTGCAGGCAGGCATCGCCGGCCGCGTGCCCATAGCGGTCGTTGTAGCCCTTGAAGTGGTCCACGTCCACCATCAGCACGGCCAGCGGCCGGCCTTCACGCTGACAGCGCCGCCACTCGGCCTGCAGTTGCTCGTCGAGGCGGCGGCGGTTGGCCACACCGGTCAACCCGTCCGACAGGGCCAGGGCGCGCAGTTGTTCGCTTTGCGCGTGGAGCTGCTGGTTGAGGGCCTGCAACTCGGCATTCTTTTGCCGCAACAACCGGGACGCCGCTTCGGCATCGTGGGCACTCTGGCGCTGTCGGCGTTGCAGCAGGAACAGCAGGCCGGCGCTGGTCAGGGCCAACAAACCCATCAGCCCGCCCTTGATCCAGCCCTCGGCCACCCAGCTGGCCTGCACGGCCGCGGCATCGCGTTCGGCCACCACCAGCAAGGGCAGGTTCATGTTCAGGGCCGCGGGTTGCACCCGCCCTAGGGCCTGCCACTGCACGGCCTCGCCGGGCAGCGGGGCCATGGCGGCAAAGTAACGGGCCTCCCCGCGGGCCAAGAAGGCGGCCATCGCGCTGCCGGGCACGGCCGCCACCATGTCCGGGCCATCGGGCCGGTGCGGCTCCTGCATGAAGGGCGTGCCCAGGCCGTGGACGATGCGCACGCGCATGTCGGCGGCGTAGCGCACCGACTGGAGCAGGATGCGGAACTCGTCCGGGTCGAGCGTGGCCGAGACGATGCCGTACGCACTGCCGTCGCCGTTGGCCACGGTGCGCACGACGTTGAGGGCATAGACCCCGAGCGCGGTGAGGTAGGGCGGGCTCACGTACAGGGTGTCGGTGCTGGGGCTGGCCATGGCGGCGCGGAAGTAGTCGCGCTGGCGGAAATTTCGGCCGACCAGCTCGGGCCGGTTGGAGGCCAGCACCGTGCCCCGAACGTCGATCAGGGTCAGGGTGCGCACCCCGGGCATGGCGTCGGTGTAGGCCTTGAGGCGGCGGTGGGCGGCGGCCATGTTGTCGCTCTGGCGCCAACGTGGCACCTCGTCACGGATGTTGACGAGTGCGCGGTTGATGCTGTCGAGTTGCCGGCCGATGTTGTCGTGCAACACCGCCACGGTGGCCAGCAGCCGCTCGCGTTCACGCTCACGCAGGGCCCGGTGTTCGTGCACCTGGGTGTACAGCAGCACACCCGCGAGCAACAGCAGCGCACCGACCAGGAAGAGCCACTCCACCAGAAATACACTGGTCAGGCGGCGGTGGGGCGACCCGGCGGGTGGCAGAAACATGGACAGTCCTGAGGGTTCCCGGCGGGGAGGGTCGGCGACGGTGCGCACAGGCCATCCTGCGTCCGATACGACTGACAGTCGCACCAGTATAAATCACCCCCCTTGACTGCTACAAACGAACCATCGCCGGTCACACCCGGGCCAGCAGCTTCGCGGCGGGCAAGCGCAGCTTCACCGTGTCGGCGGTCACCCCGGCCTTGACCTCGTAAGCCGGCTCGGCGGTGTCGCGCAGCGCGGGTTCGCCGAGCGGCAGGCCGTCGCGGTTGATCACCGCCATGACCAGGGGCAGGTTGGCGCGCCGGCCGCGGCGCACCACCACCGCGCATTCGCCGTTGGCCAGGCGCACGTAGCTGCCCGGGATGTGGGCACCCAGCGTCTTGACAAAGGCGGCGCCCACCGCGGTGGGTTGGCCATCGGGCCCCAGGTAGGCGTCGCGCGCCGCGCGTTGCGCCGGCCAGCTGGGCCGGTCGGCGCGGGGCGCCAGCCGCGCCACGTAGATGTCGGCCTGGCGCAGCAGCAGCACGGGCCGGTCCAGGTCGGTGCGGCCGTCCACGTAGCCACCCACCTCGGGCACCGCGTGGTGGTCGCGCACGCAACGCAGCCACAAGGGGTCGTCCACGCCCAGCCGCTGCAGCAGGGCCGCGCCCCGCGCCGGGTGGGTCTGCACCTGCTCGCGCTGGGCCGCACTCAGGGGCTCGGCCTGGTGCGCCAGGGTGTCGTGCAGCCGTGCCATGCCGATGTTCATCGTCAGCGCGGCGCGCTGCAGGCTGTCGCCATCGGACGGGCTCAGGTCCAGGGCGGGGCCGACCAGCCGGCAGACCACGGCGCACAACAGGGCGTGGGTGGCGCTGTGGCCCAAGCGGCGGTCCTGCAGCAGTTGCACCAGCACAAACAGGCTGTCGTCCACCCGCGTCTGCAGCACCCGCGCCATGCGCCGCTCAATTTGGGCCAGCCGAGGCAAGAAACCCTGCGCCTGCGCGCCCTGGTACAGCAGGGTGGCCAGGGCGTCGTGCAGGTCGGGCCAAACCTCCACCGGCGCATCGTGCTCGGGCTCGGGCGCCGCGGCCACCCCCATGGGCCGGGCCACGCCGGCGATGCTTTCCAGGCTCTGGTTGGCGCGCACCATGCGGTCGATGGCGGCGGTGTAGCGGAACGACCAGGCCTTGACCTCGGCCTCATCGGCCATGGGCCGGTGCATCTGCAGGCGCTGGCGGTGCTGTTCGTCGAGCAACACCTCACCCTTGCGCAGCAGCAGCACGCCGTGGGGGTCCCACAGGTTCACCGGCACCGGCGCCTGCAGGGCGAGGTCATCGAGCGGGAAAGGGACTTGCATGGGCGGCACCATTGTGGTGACGGCAATGTACAACGGGCCGCGCGGCGGTGCAAAGTTTGGCGATAATGGTCTGATACGGCACGATCACTCAGAAAGGGAGCCTTACGCCATGCTGGACAGCACCCACCAGACGGTTCCGGTGGCCGACCTGCGCGTGGGGCTCTACGTCCACCTGGACCTGGGCTGGATGGACCATCCCTTTCCGTTCGGCAGCTTCAAGATCAGCTCGCAACAGCAGATCGACACCATCCGCGGCCTGGGCCTGAGCGCGTTGCGCTGGGACCCGGCCAAAAGCGACGCCCCGCCCCAGCCCACCGTGGCGGCAGCGGCCGCCCCCGCCCGCCCCGCACCCAGCCCGGCCGAAGAGACCGCGCGCGAACAGCAGCGCCAGTGGCAGGCCGCCCTGGCGGCGCAACGCCAGGCGCTGCAGCAGTGCGAACGGCGCTATGCCGAAGGCGCCCGCGCCTACAAAGCCATCCTGGACCAGCTGCCACAGCAGCCCGAAGCCGCGCGCACCCGCAGTGTCGAACTGATCGGCGGCATGGTGCAGGCGCTGCTGGGCCACGAGGAATCGGCCATCCGCCTGCTGAGCGAAAACCCCGGTGACCGCAACACCTTGCACGCCATGAACGTGACGGTGCTCAGCCTGCTGCTGGGTCAGGCCATGGGCCTGGCCGGCGACAGCCTGGAGGCCCTGGGCCAGGCCGCCCTGTTGCACGACGTGGGAAAGGCCGAACTGCCCGACCGCGTGCGCCACCGCGACGACGGCTTCACCGCGGCCCACCACAAGCTCTACCAGGAACACGTGGCCCACGGCGTGGCCCAGGCCAAGCGCATGGGCCTGTCGCCGCTGGCTCTGCTCACCCTGTCGCAGCACCACGAACTGGCCGACGGCAGCGGCTTCCCCACCGGCTGCCTGGCCGACAAGCAGGCCCCCACCTCGCGCATCCTGGCTTTGATCAACCGCTACGACGGCCTGTGCAACCCACCCAACCCGCTCAAGGCCCTGACCCCGCACGAGGCGCTGTCGCTGCTCTTCGCCACCCAGAAAACCCGCTTCGAGTCCACCACCCTGAGCGCCTTCATCCGCATGATGGGGGTGTACCCGCCGGGCTCGCTGGTGCAGCTCACCGACGGCCGCTACGCCCTGGTGGCGGCGGTCAATTCCTCGCGCCCGCTCAAGCCCCGGGTGCTGGTGCACGACCGCGGCGTGACCCGCGACGAGGCGCTGCTGCTCGACCTGCAGCAGCAGTCGCAGGTCGGCATCCAGCGCAGCCTGCGCGCCGACCAACTGCCGCGCCAGGCGCTGGAATACCTGTCCCCGCGCCAGCGCGTCTGCTACTACTTTGAACGGGCCCCCGGTGCCACCGACCCCACGGAGGCCGGCGCGTGAGCCACCTGCACTGGGCCCCCCTGACCGAAGGCCTGCTGGAGGCCGTCTGGGTGGTGGACCCGCACACGCGCCGCATCCTCACCGCCAACGGCGCCGCCACCCGGCTGCAGCAGCTCGACCCGGGCGCCCTCAACGGCGTGCCGGTGACCGACCTGGTGGCCACCCCGCAAGACCACCTGTTCTGGGAAGCCCTGGCCCCCGACCAGCCCGACACGCTGCACTCCGACACCCAGCTGCGCCGCGCCGACGGCAGCACGGTGTGGGTGGAGCGCCGCATCACGCCGATGCAGACCGAGGACGGCGCCTCGGTTTACCTGGTGGCGATGCAGGACAAAACCCAGCAGCACCAGACCGAACAGCAGCTGGAGACGCTGCTGGCCGAGCTGCGCGCCACGCTGGAGTCCACCGCCGACGGCCTGCTGGTGTGCGACCTGGACGGCGGCATCCGCGCCTTCAACCGGCTGTTCGCCCGCCTCTGGGAACTGCCCGAGGAACTGCTGACCCACCGCAACGACGACGCGGTGCACGCCTACCTGGCCAACAGCGTGCCCGACCCCACGCCCTACCTGCAGCGGCTGGGCCAGATCCAGCGCTCGCCGCTGCTGGAAACCGACGACGTGCTGGTGCTGCGCAGCGGCCGCATCCTGGAGCGGCTGTCGCGGCCGCAACTGGCGCGCGGCCGCCCGATCGGGCGGGTCTACGTGTTCCGCGACATCACCGAACGCTCCGCCACCGAGGCCCAGCTCAAGCTGGCGGCCAAGGTGTTCGAGTCCAGCCTGGAGGCCATCTTCGTCACCGACCCGGCGCACCGCATCGCCGTGTGCAACCCGGTGGCCGAGCGCATGGCCCAGCGCAGCAGCCAGGCCCTGCAGGGCGTCTCGGCGCGCGAACTGTTTTACTCGCCCACCCAGCGCGACTGGCTGAGCGACCTGGACGAGAAGCTCAACGCCCGGGGCTACTGGGAAGGCGACATCTGGCTGCGCCAGCCCGACGGCAGCGCCACCGCGCTGCAGGCCTCGTGGGTGGTGCTGCGCGACGGGGACGGCTCCGCGCTCAACACGGTGGTGTTCGTCAAGGACCTGTCGGAAAAGCTTGCCGCGCAGCAGCGCATCGAACAGCTGGCCTACACCGACGCCCTGACCGGCCTGCCCAATCGGCTGATGCTGACCGAGCGCGTGGGCCACGCCATCCGGCTGGCCGAACGCAACCGGGCCCCGTTTGCGGTGATGTTCCTGGACCTGGACCGTTTCAAGAGCATCAACGACTCGCTCGGCCACCTGTTCGGCGACCGGGTGCTGATCGAGATCGGCCAGCGCCTCAAGCACTGCCTGCGCCAGACTGACACCCTGTGCCGCCTGGGCGGGGACGAATTCGTCGTCCACCTGCACGACGCCGACCACGCCGGCGCCGAGATCTCGGCGCAACGCATCATCGACGCGGTGACGCGCCCGGTGCAAATCGACGACATGAGCTTCAACCTGTCGTGCAGCGTGGGCATTGCGCTCTACCCGCACGACGGCCAGACGCTGGACGAACTGATCCAGCACGCCGACACCGCGATGTACCAGGTCAAGGAGCGCGGCAAGGGCCACTACCGCTTCTACCGGCCGCAGATGAACGCGGACCTGCTCTCGCGCATCCAGATGGACCACGCCATGCGCGAGGGGCTGAAGCGGCGCGAGTTCGTGCTGCACTACCAGCCGCGCGCCGACCTGCAGACCGGCGCCCTGAGCGGCTGCGAGGCGCTGGTGCGCTGGAACCACCCGGAACGCGGCATGGTGTCGCCGGGCACCTTCATCACGGTGGCCGAGGAATCGGGCTTCATCGTGGCCCTGGGCGACTGGGTGCTGCAGGCCGCGGTGCAGCAGGCCGCGGCCTGGCTGCGCACCGGCACGCCGTGCCAGGTGGCGGTCAACGTCTCGGCGCTGCAGTTCCAGCAGGCCCACTTCGTCCACGGCGTGGCCCAGACCCTGGCCGAGCACGGCCTGCCGCCGCACCTGCTGGAGCTGGAACTGACCGAATCCATCCTGATCCACGACGCCGACGAGGCGCTGGAACGGCTGCAGGCCCTGGCCCAGCTGGGCGTGCAGCTGGCGCTGGACGACTTCGGCACGGGCTACTCCAGCCTGACCTACCTCAAGCGCTTTCCGCTGCACAAGCTCAAGATCGACCGCACCTTTATCGCCTCCCTGCACGAGGACGAGGCCGATGCCGCCATCGTCGCGGCCATCGTGCAGATGGGCCACGCCATGAAAATGGCGGTGGTGGCCGAGGGCGTGGAACTGCCGGCACAGCACCACCGGCTGCAGCAGCTGGGCTGCGACCAGTTCCAGGGTTTTCTGTACGCGCCGGCCGTGCCCGCCGACGCGTTCGAGCGGCTGGTGGCCGCGGGCACCCGGCCTCAGGTCGACTGAGCCCAGTCGGCCAGATCCTGCGGACGCACCTGGCCGATCTTGCGGTGGGCCACCTGGCCGCGGGCGTCGAACACCACGGTGTAGGGCAGCCCGCCGTTGGCGTTGCCCAGGGCACGGCTGAGTTCGGTGCCGCCCAGGCCGGCCATGGCCACAGGAAAGTCCAGCGGCAGCCGCTGCAGGAACTGGCGCACCGCGCTGGGCTGGTCCACCGCCAGGCCCAGCACCTGCCAGCCTTGGGCCTGGCGCTCGCGGTAAAAGGCGTTGAGCAGCGGCAGTTCCTCCACGCAGGGCGGGCACCAGGTGGCCCAGAAGTTCAGCAGCAGCGGGCGGCCGCGGAAATCGGCCAGGGCCACCGGACGGCCATCGGGGGCATCCCAGGTCTGGGTCCAGACGGCGTCGAGCGCGCCGTCGGCCACGGCCTGGGGCTCGAAGCGCCACCAGGCCAGGCCCGCGCCCGCCACCCCGGCGGCGGCGGCCACGCCGCCCATCAGCAGTTGTCGTTTGTTCATGGGTGTTCCGAGTCCGAAAGGGCCAACAAGGTTCGCACCGCCTGGGCATCACCGCGCGGTTTGCGGCCGGCCTCGTCGGGCAGCAGGCTGCCACGCTCGGCGCGGCCGTCGTTCACCAGCAGGTGCACGCCGACCCAGGTCTGCAGCGCGTCGCAGCGGCTGCGCAGGCTCAGCGCCTCCACCGCGTGGCCGTGCAGCCCGGTCACCGACTGGGCCTCGTATTCCACGCCGCGGTTGATCAGCGCCAGCTCCACCGCCTTGGGGTCGTCGCTGAAGAGTTGCAGGTACACGTCGCTGAGTTGGGTGGCGGTGCCGTGCCAGACGGCGCCCCCCAGCAAGGGGCGGAATTCGGCCAGCCGCTCCATCCAGACCAGCGCCAGCTCGCGCAGGGCGCGCAATTCGCCCGGCTGGGTGTCGGCATGGAACAGGGCCAGGTGCTCACGCACCGCCGCTTCCACGGCGCCGTTGTCGGGCAGCGCGGTGCGCGGCGGCAGGCCCAAGGCCTTGAGCGCGCGCTTCTTGGCGGCGCCGTAGTCCAGCCCCTCGTCCACCACCAGGGCGGCGGCGGCGTGGGCGATTTCCTGATGCAGCGTGTCCATGCCGCGATTGTCGGCCATGCGGCCAAGGCCCCAGGTGGCGGGGGGTCGGGCGCGCCGATAATGGCGGCCATGCACATACACATACTGGGGATTTGTGGCACCTTCATGGGCGGCGTGGCCGCGCTGGCGCGCGAGGCCGGGCACCGGGTGACCGGCTGTGATGCCGGCGTGTACCCGCCGATGAGCGACCAGTTGCGGGCGCTGGGCATCGACCTGATCGAGGGCTTCGGCGCCGACCAGCTGGCGCTGCAACCCGATGTGTTCGTGGTGGGCAACGTGGTCTCGCGCGCCCGCCTGCCCGACGGCAGCCCCAAGTTCCCGCTGATGGAGGCCATTCTGGACAGCGGCGCCCGCTACACCAGCGGTCCGCAGTGGATGAGCGAGCACATTTTGCACGGCCGCCATGTGCTGGCGGTGGCCGGCACGCACGGCAAGACCACCACCACCTCGATGCTGGCCTGGGTGCTGGAGCACGCCGGCCAGCAGCCTGGGTTCCTGGTGGGCGGGGTGCCGCTGAACTTCGGCGTCTCGGCCCGGCTGGGCACGGGCGCGCCGTTCGTGATCGAGGCCGACGAGTACGACACCGCCTTTTTCGACAAGCGCAGCAAGTTCGTGCACTACCGCCCGCGCACCGCGGTGCTGAACAACCTGGAGTTCGACCACGCCGACATCTTCGACGACCTGGCCGCCATCGAACGGCAGTTCCACCACCTGGTGCGCACCGTGCCGGGCAGTGGGCGGGTGGTGGTCAACGGCCTGGAGGAAAGCCTGGCGCGGGTGCTGCACCAAGGCTGCTGGAGCGAACAGCGCAGCTTTGGCGCGGCGGTGAGCGACTACACCGCCGACGGCGACGCCAGCGACTTCGCCGTGCTGCACCGGGGCCGCCCGGTGGCCCGGGTGCGCTGGGGCCTGGGCGGGGTGCACAACCAGCTCAACGCGCTGGCGGCCATCGCCGCGGCCGAGCACCTGGGCGTGGCCCCGGCGATGGCGGCCGAGGCGCTGGGGCGCTTCCATAATGTCAAGCGGCGCATGGAGCTGCGCGGCCGGGTGGCGCGGCCGGGCGGCGACATCGCCGTGTACGACGACTTTGCCCACCACCCCACCGCCATCCGTACCACGGTGGACGGGCTGCGCCGCCAGCTCGACCGCAGCGGCCAGGGCACGGCGCGCATCCTGGCGGTGTTCGAGCCCCGCTCCAACACCATGAAACTGGGCACCATGAAGGCGCAACTGCCCTGGAGCCTGGAGCACGCCGACCTGGCCTTCTGCCACAGCGGCGGGCTGGGCTGGGACGCGGCCGACGCGCTCGCGCCCATGGGCGAACGCGCACGGGTGGCGCCGGACATCGACACCCTGGTGCGCCAGGTGGTGGCCGCCGCGCGCCCGGGCGACCAGCTGCTGTGCATGAGCAACGGCGGATTCGGCGGCGTGCACGACCGCCTGCTCGCGGCCCTGCAAGTGCCGGGCTGAACGCGGCGCGTCAGTAAGAGACGGTCAGCGAGGGCACGTCCACCCGAACCACCGGCTTGACCAGCATGGCGCTCACCGCCCGGGCATAGACCATGGCCCAGGGCCGGTGCGCCGGGTCGGTGAAACGGCTTTCGCCCACCGCCTGGGCGATCGCCAACGCCTTGTCGGCCAACAGCACCTTGCCAGTTAGGCGCAGGGGCTCGCACTCCAGCTCGTGGAACTGGTCGTCCAGCCAGGCGCGGGCCATGTCGTGCGGCATGGGCTGCACCTCTTCCAAGTCAAAGGTGTGGCGGGACGCATCGCCCCAACTGACGATCACCTGGCTGCGCATGGGTGCGGGCTCCTGTGTGTGGTGTGCAAGCGGATCGGCCCCATTGTGCAACCGACCCGCCCCGGCATCAAGCCTTGGCCTTGCCGCCCTTGTGCTGGGCACGGCGCGCGGCCACGGCGTCCGACAGGGTCTGCAACAGCAGCACCGAGTGGTCCCAGTCGATGCAGGCGTCGGTGATGCTCTTGCCGTACTCCAGGGCGGCCACGTCGTCCTTGCCCGGGGTGAACTTCTGGGCGCCGGCCTGCAGGTGGCTTTCCACCATGACGCCGAAGATCTGGCGCGAACCGGCGCTGAGCTGCTGGGCGATGTCCTGGGCCACGTCCATCTGCTTCTGGTGCTGCTTGCTGCTGTTGGCGTGGCTGCAGTCCACCATCAGGGTGGCGGGCAACTTGGCGGCTTCCAGCTCGGCGCAGGCGGCGGCCACGCTGGCGGCGTCGTAGTTCGGGGCCTTGCCGCCGCGCAGGATCACGTGGCAGTCCAGGTTGCCCTTGGTCTGGACGATGGCGACCTGGCCGTTTTTGTGCACCGACAGGAAGTGGTGGCCCCGGCCCGCGGCCTGGATGGCGTCGGTGGCGATGCGGATGTTGCCGTCGGTGCCGTTCTTGAAGCCGATGGGCGCGGAAATGCCCGAGGCCAGTTCGCGGTGCACCTGGCTTTCGGTGGTGCGCGCGCCGATGGCGCCCCAGGAAATCAGGTCGCCGATGTACTGCGGGCTGATCACGTCGAGGAACTCGCTGCCCGCCGGCAGGCCCAGGCGGTTGATTTCCAGCAGCAGCTGGCGCGCGATGCGCAGGCCCTCGTCGATCTTGAAGCTGCCGTCGAGGTAGGGGTCGTTGATCAGGCCTTTCCAGCCCACGGTGGTGCGCGGCTTCTCGAAGTAGACGCGCATCACGATCTCCAGCGTGCCCTTGAAGTGGTCGCGCATCTCCTTGAGGCGGCGGGCGTAGTCCATGGCCGCGGCCGGGTCGTGGATGGAGCACGGCCCGATGACGACCAGCAGGCGGTCGTCCTTGCCCTGCAGGATCTGGTGGATGGTCTTGCGGGTGCTGGCGATGAGTTTTTCCACCTCGGTGCCCTGGATCGGGAAGAAGCGGATGAGGTGTTCGGGCGGAGGCAACACGGTGATGTCCTGGATGCGTTGGTCGTCGGTCTGGCTGGTGCGGTCGGCGGGGTGCGCATACCAGACGTCGGTCGCGGCGGTGGCGGCTTTGCTCATCGTGAGGTCCTGTCCTGAAAAAGTGTCAAAGGGGGTGGGTGTGGGCTAAAAAAAAACCGCCGGGGTGACCGACGGTTTCTGTGAGGCTCTGGTGCTTTTCGGGCCAGCTTCAGCTCTCTCTTCCGTCGGTGACGCGTGAGATCCAAAAGTAGGCAAAGTAAAACCGAGCGGCTTTCATGCGTTTCAATGTATCACAAACTGCGTGACAGCAGGCTGACAAGCGCGCGGGCACTGTGGGGCGCACGCCACGGTGGCGGCCTGCGCGGCCGCCTCAGGCGGTGCCGCCCACGGTCAGGCCCTCGATGCGCAGCGTCGGCTGGCCCACGCCCACCGGCACGCTCTGGCCTTCTTTGCCACAGGTGCCCACACCGCTGTCCAGCGCCAGGTCGTTGCCGATCATGGTCACTTTCTTGAGCGATTCCGGCCCGCTGCCCACGATGGTGGCGCCCTTGACCGGGTACTGCAGTTGGCCGTTCTCCACCCACCAGGCCTGGCTGGCGCTGAACACGAACTTGCCGCTGGTGATGTCCACCTGCCCGCCGCCGAAGTTGCTGGCGTACAGGCCTTTCTTGATGCTGGCGATGATTTCGGCCGGGTCTTTGTCGCCGCCCAGCATGTAGGTGTTGGTCATGCGCGGCATGGGCAGGTGGGCGTAGCTTTCGCGCCGGCCGTTGCCGGTGGGCGCGACGCCCATGAGGCGCGCGTTCAGGCTGTCCTGGATGTAGCCGCGCAGGATGCCGTCTTCGATCAGCACGTTCTTCTGGCTGGCACAGCCTTCGTCGTCCACGTTGAGCGAGCCACGGCGGTCGGCGATGGTACCGTCGTCCAGCACGGTCACGCCCTTGGCCGCCACGCGCTGGCCGATCCTGCCGCTGAACGCGCTGCTGCCCTTGCGGTTGAAATCGCCCTCCAGGCCGTGGCCCACGGCTTCGTGCAGCAGCACGCCGGGCCAGCCGGGGCCCAGCACCACGGTCATCTCGCCGGCCGGGGCCGGGCGGCTGTCCAGGTTGATGAGGGCGGCCTGCACCGCCTCGGTCACGTACTGCTGCAGCAGGGCGTCGTCGAAATGGTCCAGGCCGAAACGGCCACCGCCGCCGGAGGAGCCGATCTCGCGCCGGCCGGCCTGCTCGGCAATCACCGTCACCGACAGGCGCACCAGCGGGCGCACGTCGGCGGCCAGGGTGCCGTCGGCGCGGGCCACCAGCACCACGTCGTATTCGCTGGCCAGGCCGGCCATGACCTGCACCACGCGCGGGTCCTGGGCCTTGGCCAGGCGCTCCACTTTTTCCAACAGGGCCACTTTGGCGGTGCTGTCCAGCGTGGTGATGGGGTCGTGCGCCGGGTAGAGCGAGCGCGACTTGGACACCTTGGTGCGGCCGACCTTGGCCTTCTGGCTCTGGCCCTGGGCACCGATGGCGCGCACGCTGTGGGCCGCGTCCTGCAAGGCGGCCCAGGAGAGGTCGTCGGAGTAGGCGAACGCGGTCTTGTCGCCGCTGACGGCGCGCACGCCCACGCCCTGGTCGATGCTGAAGCTGCCGGTCTTGACGATGCCCTCCTCCAGGCTCCAGCCTTCGGCGCGGGTGTACTGGAAGTAAAGGTCGGCGTCGTCCACGCCGGGCACCAGGATCTCGCCCAGCGCCTTGCGCAAATGGGTCTCGTCCAGCCCGTACGGCGTCAGCAACAGGTCTTGGGCGGTGGCCAGTCGGGCCAGGGTCGGTTCGCGGGCAATCATGGGGCCATTGTAGGAAGTTGCGTTCAGCTCTGCACCAAGCGCTTGGATTTGGAGATCGACAGGATCATGCCCAAGCTGGCCCCCAGGGTGACCATGGCGGTGCCGCCGTAGCTGATGAAGGGCAAGGGCACGCCCACCACCGGCAAAATGCCGCTGACCATGCCCATGTTGACGAAGGCGTAGACGAAGTAGATCAAGGTCAGCGCGCCGGCCAGCAGGCGGGCGAACAGGGTGGGCGCTTCGGTGGCGATTTTCAGGCCGCGGTAGATCAAGAACAGGAACGCGGCCAGCAGCACCAGCACGCCGACAAAGCCGAACTCCTCGGCGTAGGAGGCGAAGATGAAGTCGGTGGTGCGTTCGGGGACGAAGTCGAGGTGGGTCTGGGTGCCCTGCATGAAGCCCTTGCCCCAGACACCGCCGGAGCCGATGGCGATCATGCCCTGGATGATGTGAAAGCCCTTGCCCAGCGGGTCCTTCATCGGGTCCAGCAGGGTGCAGACGCGCTGGCGCTGGTACTCGTGCAGCACCACCCAGTCCACGTCGGGCTGGCACCACTGCGGCTCCATGGCGATCAGGGTGACGATGCCCACCACCCCCAGCGCCACCGGCGGCAGGATGAGTTTCCAGCTCAGGCCGGCGAAAAAGATGACGAACAACCCCGACGCCGCCACCAGCAGGGTGGTGCCCAGGTCGGGCTGGCGCAGGATGAGGAAGGACGGCACGGCCAGGATGGCGGCGGCCACCCCAAAGTCCAGCGCCCGCAACTGCCCCTCGCGGCGCTGGAACCACCAGGCCAACATCAGCGGCATGCCGATTTTCATGATCTCGCTGGGCTGGATGACGATGCCGACGTTGACCCAGCGCTCTGCCCCTTTTTTGGTGATGCCGAACAGGGCCACCGCCACCAGCAGGGCCACCCCCACCGCGTACACCGGCACCGCCAGCGCCATGAGCCGCTGCGGCGGCACCTGCGCGGCCACGAACATCACGCCCGCGGCGATGGCCATGTTGCGGGCGTGCGCCAGGAAACGGCCGTCCACGTCGTGGCCCACGGAATACATCACGCCCAGGCCGATGCCGGCCAACAGCAGCACGGCCAGCAGGAACGGGCCATCGTAGCCCTGGAACACCGGGGCCACGCGTCGCCACAAGGGCGGTTTTTCGATCACGACTGCCATGGGGCTGGATTATCCTAGGCCCATGCCCCCTGCGCCGACCTTGCCCACCACCCACCTGCTCTACCTGCACGGGTTTCGTTCGTCGCCGCACTCCATGAAGGCGGTGAAAATGGCCGCCCGCGTGCGGCGCGACCACCCCGGCGTGACCTGGTGGTGCCCGCAGTTGCCGCCCTCGCCCGCCGCAGCGATGGCGCTGATCCGCCAGGGCACCGCCGACTGGCCGCGCGACCGCATGGCGGTGGTGGGCTCGTCGCTGGGCGGCTTTTACGCCACCCGGCTGGCGCTGGACACCGGCTGCCGCGCGGTGCTGCTGAACCCGGCGGTGGACCCGGCGCGCGATTTGGCGAAGTACATCGGCGAGCAAACCGCCTGGCACGACCCCGAGGAACGTTTCTTCTTCCGGCCGGAATACGTGGACGAACTGCGCGCGCTGGCGGGCGGCGCCCTGCCCCAGCCCGAACGGGTGTACGCGGTGGTGGCCCAGGGCGACGAGGTGCTGGACTGGCGCGAGATGGTGGGCCGTTACCCCGGCGTGCGCCTGAAGCTGCTGGTGGGCAGCGACCACGCTCTGAGCGACTTCGACGACCACATCGACGAAGTGGTGGCCCACTTGCAGCTGGGCTGAGGATCGACCAGCGCTCCCACGGTGCGGGCGCTCTGGGGCGGCAGGGCACCGCCAGCCTCGCCAGATCGGCTGCTACAGTGGCGCGCATGGCCAAAGACAAGACCCTGTACGCCTGCAACGAATGCGGCGGCACCACCCCGCGCTGGCTGGGCAAATGCCCGCACTGCAACGCCTGGAACAGCCTGGTGGAAACCGTGGCCGAGGCCCCCAGCGCGAGCAAGAACCGCCTGAGCGCCGGCCCCAAAAGCCTGGCCCCGACCGCCGAGCTGGCGGTGCTCAGCGACATCGAAGCCAGTGACGTGGCGCGCACGCCCACTGGCCTGGGCGAGCTCGACCGGGTGCTGGGCGGTGGCGTGGTGGAAGGCGGTGTGGTGCTGATCGGCGGCGACCCGGGCATCGGCAAATCCACCCTGCTGCTGCAGGCGCTGGACGCCCTGCAACGCGCCGGCCTGGACACCCTCTACGTGACCGGCGAGGAAAGCGGCGCCCAGGTCGCCCTGCGCTCGCGCCGGCTGGGGCTGGAACAGAGCCAGGTGAAGGTGCTGGCCGAAATCCAGCTCGAAAAAATCCTGGCCACGCTGGACGCGAAGCAACCGGCGATTGCGGTGATCGACTCGATCCAGACCCTGTATTCCGACCAGCTCAGCTCCGCGCCGGGCTCGGTGGCGCAGGTGCGCGAATGCGCGGCGCACCTGACGCGTGCGGCCAAGGCCAGCGGCGTGGCCATTGTGCTCGTAGGTCACGTCACCAAGGA
>NZ_JAAQQT010000691.1:25035-52512 GCF_011742065.1 Aquabacterium sp. A08 | reverse complement strand
GGCAGCCAGCTCGAGACGGTCAGCACCGTCTGGGCGAAGGCGGTGGCGCTGCCCGACAGCAAAAGGGCACAGGTCAGGGGGCGAAGTGTCATGCGGTGTCTCCTGGGTTGGGGTGGGTTGTTAAAGACCGACCAGACGGTCTAACATAATCGAATTTAGGGCAGCCCATGGGTCTGCGATACCCGGGCAAACCCTAGCCTGCCTCTCACGGGGCAAAGACCACACGCGCCGCACGCAGGGCCTGGATGTCGTCTGCCGCATAGCCCAGTTGGGCCAGCCAGGGCAGGGTGGCCGAACCGATCTCGGGGGCAGCGGCGGGCAGCGCGGTGGGCGTGCGGTCGAACCGGGGGGCCGGCGCCGGCTGCACCCCTTGGGGCGTGCCCACGAAGGTGGCGCGGGCCCGGTTGTGCGGGTGGGTCGCGGCCTCTTGCAGCGACAGCACGGGGGTGACGCAGGCGTCGCTGCCCTCGAACAGCGCCGCCCATTCGTCCCGGCTGCGTTGGCGGAACACCCGCTCCAGTTGTCGCCGCAGGTGGGGCCACGCGCCGGCGTTCCATTGGTCGTCGAAGGCCGGATCGTCCAGGCCGGCCAGGGTCAGCAGTTGGCGGTAAAACGCCGGTTCAATCGCCCCCACCGCCACGTGCTTGCCGTCGGCGCAGGTGTAGGTGCCGTAGAAATGGGCGGCCCCGTCCAGGAAGTTGCTTTCGCGCCGGTCCTGCCAATGGCCCTTGGCCGTGAAGCCGTGTTGGGCCGCGAGCAACAGGGCGGAGCCGTCCGTCATGGCCGCGTCCACGACCTGGCCGACGCCGTGGCGCGCGGCGTGTTGCAAGGCCGCCAGCACGCCCACCATCAACAACATGCCGCCACCGCCGTAGTCGCCAATCAGGTTCAGCGGCACCGCCGGTCGCTCCCGCGGCCCGATGCCGTGCAGCGCCCCGGACAGGGCGATGTAGTTGATGTCGTGGCCGGCCGACGGGGCCAGCGGGCCGTCTTGTCCCCAGCCGGTCATGCGGCCGTACACCAGCCGGGGGTTGCGTGCCAGGCAGGGCTGCGGCCCCAGGCCCAGCTTTTCCATCACGCCAGGGCGGTAGCCTTCGATCAGCACGTCCGCCTGGGCCACCAGCCGCAGCACGACTTCGGTGGCGCGCGGGTCTTTGAGGTTGAGGGCGATCGACTGCCGCCCCCGGTCCACGATGCCGTCGCTGCGCAGCAGGGTGTCGAGCGGGTGGTCGGAGGGCGGAGCGGCCGGGCGGTCGATGCGCACCACGGTGGCGCCCAGGTCGGCCAGCAGCATGCCGGTGAAGGGCGCCGGCCCGAGGCCGGCCATTTCGACCACGGTGAGGCCGGCGAGGGGGCCTGCGGCCCGGTGGGGGGTGGTGGTGTGAATGTTCATGTTTTGACCTTCCAGTCGGACTATGATTGGGGTTTGTGTGCCCGGTCATGACCGCCGTCAGGCGCGGCGGTCGGGGTGCTTTTCAACCGTTCAGGCCACAGCCATGACCCGAGAAAGATCCGAGAACTACGACGACAAAAAGGAGCTGATCCTGCGCAAGGCGGCGGCGCTGTTCGCCGCCAAAGGCTACGAGATCACCACCATGATGGACGTGGCCAAGGCCTGCAACGCGTCGAAATCGCACCTGTACCACTACTTCCCGGCCAAGGAGGACCTGCTGTACGCCATCGTCAAGGAGCACACGACGATGTTGCTGAGCAAACTCTCCCACATCCAGGGCCAGTCCGCCCCGGCCCTGCAGCGCTTTGAGCGCTTTGTGGCCGCGTTCGTGGAGGTGGCGGCCGATTCGCGCAACGAGCAACTGGTGCTGACCAACGAGCTGGGTTTTCTGCCGCCGGCCAAGCACAAGGAAATGCTGGCGATGGAGCAGGAGGTGGTGGCCATGCTGATCGGGCTGCTCCAGGAAATCAACCCGCAGCGCATGGCCCGGGTGGAGGTGCAAACCCCCTACGCCTTGCTGCTGTTCGGCATGATCATCTGGACCTTCACCTGGTACAAAAAGTCCGGCGTGCTCAAGCCGACGGAGCTGGCCCAGCACATTTCGGACCTGTTCCTCAACGGTTTCCGCGCCGTCGGTCCGGCCTGAAGCCGGTGCCCCCGCTGGCGGCGGCGCCGGGGCCGACCGGCCGGGCCCCCAGCCCTCAGATGAGGAACGACATCGTGTAGAGCGCGCTGTGGTTGTTGGCCAGCGTCACCTTTTTGCGGGCCATGCGCCAGACGCCGTCCACCCGGCGCAGGCGGTACTCGTTTTTCGCGGCCCAGAGGACCTCACCCCGGGTGTGGGACTCGAAAATCAGCGCATTGGAGCGCGCGACGAGGTGCTCGCCGTCCTGCGCTTGCACCTCGATGTTGGAGACCACGCGGCACAGGCGCGATTGCGGCAACTGGGTGTGGCGTTTGCCGGTGTACAGCTGCTTGACCCGCAGGCCGAGCCGGGAGCGGTTGTCGTAGATGATGGACATCTGCTGCTCCGGGTCGGTGTCGTCGCCGTTGGCCGGTACCCAGTAGATCGCGTCGTCGGTCCACAACTGCTCCCATTCGGCGTAGCGGTGCTCGTCCTGCAGCCGCGCTTCGTGGTGGATGAATTGGCTGACCTCCATCAGCTGGCGCAATTGGTCGGTGTTCACGCGGCCTCCATCAAAGATTGGTAGTGTTTCCACAGGTGACGCGACGGCATGTCGTCGGTCACGTTGCCGACGACGCAGCCGTCCGGCTCGGTGTGCTCGCGGTGGCTGCCCCGGCCCAGGTAGAGCCATTCGGGGTTGCGCTGCTGCACGCCCATCTGGGTGCGTTCGTACATTTCGGCGTCGTCGGCCAGCAGGAAGCCGGCCGGACCGACCGAGCCCATGGTCTGCTGGCGCATGCGGCGGTTCAGGTCCGGCGCGCCCTTGAACTGCAGCGCGGTGACGTGCTGCACCGTTTCGTTCACCGACAGGGGTTGCAGCACGAAGAGCTGGATCTCGGCGATGAACAGGTTGGGGAAGATCATGACGTGGCGCACACCGTCCACCATGATCTCGTGGGCCTGCTCCTCGCCGTAGGCGGCCTTCATCTTGGCGACGTAGTCCGGCAGGCGGTCGGCGGTGGTGCCGAACCAGCGCATCGGTTCGTTGAACTTGCGGAATTCGGGGCGCAGGTCCAGCTCCGAGTGGCCGTTGCCAAAGGCGCGCGTCACCGAGGCGGCGTTCTCGTTGTACAGCGCCCCGATGCCGCTGTCGGCCACGTCGAAGATGGAGGCGTGCGTCACCTGGGGGTGGTAGCCGTCGGTCTCGTTTTCGACCAGCAGCTTCCAGTTGGCCTTGACCTTGTGCTGCAGGAAGCCGGTGTTGAGCAGGATTTCGCCTTCGGGCGAGTTGCGGCAGACGTTGTCCAGGGTGGCCTTGGCCGGGCCGAGGTGTTGTTCCAGGGTGGGGCCGTCCGCGGCCAGCGCGCCGAACACAAAGCCGTTGTAAATGCCCATGCGGGCCACCCGGCCCAGGCCCAGTTCTTTGCGTTTGTCGTCCGGGTAACCGGAGGGGTAGGGGTAGCCCTTGAGCTGGCCGTCGTTGCCGAAGTTCCAGCCGTGGTAGGCGCAGGTGAAGGAGCGGGCGTTGCCCTGGTGCTTGACGCAGACCCGGTTGCCGCGGTGCGGGCAGCGGTTGTGCAGCAGGTGGACCTGGCCGTCCCGGTCGCGGGTCATGATGATTTCTTCCAGCCCGATGGTTTTCAGCACGTAGTCGTTGGGCTGGGGTATCTCGCTGACGTGGCCGACGTAGACCCAAGTGCGGTACCAGATTTTTTCCAGTTCTTCGCGGAAGATGGCTTCGTCGGTGTACAGCGAGCCGTGGACGTATTCCTGGCGGATCAAGCGGTCCCAGGCGCGGGTGGGTGGGGTTTCCATGGGGTTGTGCTCCTCTGACGGGTGGTTGGTTGGTCTTTATATTAGTCCGACCGGTCGGACTTTGTCAAGGCCAAATTCGGCGGTGTGGTGGCCGGCCGGCAGTGGGTCGCCGGCCGGCGCGGCATCAGTGGACGTTCATGTCCCAGGGGATTTCGCCGGTCTGCGGGTCGGTCAGCCAGGCGCGGATTTCGTTCTTGCGCAGCTTGCCGTTGACGGTTTTCAGCAGCTCGGGCACGAAGACGACGTGCTTGGGCGTTTCGGGGCGGCTGAGCTTGCCGTCGCAGAACCGGATCACGTCTGACGCGTTCAGGTCGGCGTGGCCGGCGCGGCGCACCCCCACGGCCACCACCGCCTCGCCCCACTCGGGGTGGGGCACGCCGACCACGGCCACCTCCTGGATGCCCGGGTGCTCGCTGACCACCGCCTCCACCGTGGTGGGGAAGACGTTGACCGCGCCGGTGATGATCATGAACTTCTGCCGGTCCAGCAAAAAGAGGTAGCCGCGTTCGTCCATCATCCCGATGTCGTTGGTGCGCAACCAGCCGTCGCCGGGCAGCGCCTCGGCCGTGGCCTCGGGCAGGTTGAGGTAGCCGGCCATCACGCTCTCGCCCCGCAGCCAGATTTCGCCTTTGGTGTGGGGGGGCAGGGCCTGGCCGGCTTCGTCGCGGATGGAGCACTCGTAGTGCAGACCGACGCGGCCCACCGAGCGCAGCAGGCCGGGTTCGGTGGAGAGGGCCAGTTGGTGGTCGGTTTCGGTCAGCACCGTCAGCCAGCCGCCGCTGGTTTCGGTCTGGCCGTAGGTCTGCATCATGGCCACGCCGAGTTGCTCGCGGGTCTCGCGGATCAGCTTGGGCGTGGCCGGTGAGGAGCCGTACATCAGGCAGCGCAGCGAGGACAAATCGTAGGGGTGGTTCTGTTTCTCCACCAGGGCGCGCTGGATCATGGTCGGGACGATCAGGCTGGTGGTGACGCGGAATTTTTCGATGTCCTTGAGGTAGGACACGATGTGGAACCCGCCGTCGGGGATGACCGTGGTCATGCCGTTGCCCAGGCCGAACAGGTTCATGATCACCACCGCCCAGGCCGATGCCGCGGGCATGTACCAGACGTCGTCGGGGCTGAAGCCGAACGAGGCCAGGCAGTGCAGGATGACGTTGGAGACGCCGACCTGCTTGATCATCACCCCCTTGGGGAAGCCGGTGGTGCCGGAGGTGTAGCTGTAGAGCAGCAGGTCGTCGTCTTGCAGGGGAGGCAGTTCTGGCGCGCCTGGGGCTTGGGCCAGCAGGGTTTCGTAATCCAGGGGGTAGTGGTGCGGGCCGTTGAAGCCGATCAGGCGGATGCCGAGCGCCTGCAGTTCGGCCAGGTGTTCGTCGACGATGGCCTGGCAGCGTGCGTCCACCAGCAGGATTTTCGTGCCGCTGTCGCGCAGCACGTGTTGCATCTCGGGCCAGGCGTACAGGGTGTTGACGCCGACGCGCACCGCCCCGATCTTGGCGCAGGCGAACAGGTGTTCGTAGACCTCGATGGTTTCCTGGCTGAGGATGGAGACGGTGTCGCCCTTGCGGCAGCCCAGGTCTTGCAGCGCGCGGGCGAACTGGTCGGAGCGGCGGTGCATGTCGTCCCAGGTGGCGGCGCGCGCGCCGCAGACGTAGGCGCGCTTGTTGGGGTAGTTGAGTGCACAACGGCGCAGCAGTTCGCGGGGGAAAAGTGTTTTCATGGTTGCCCTTGAGGTCTGGGTGGCAGCGGTTCCGAGGGGATATAAAAGGTCCGACCAGTCGGACTAAAGTATAGGATTCGTGGGGACTTGTGGGGGTGGTTCGTGCGGTGGTCTAGGGTAAACCCTGGGATTCAGGGCCGGGGTGCGAGGGCGGTTTTGAGGGGGACCGATTCGTCGCCCAGCGCGTCGAGGTCGAGCCCGAGGCCGCCGGTGGTGGCCAGGGCGCGCCGCACCAGCATGAAGTCGGCCGGTCGGTTGACCGCGTCGGCCGCCAGCAGGCGCTGGCCCTGCAGGTAAAACAGGCAGAAGTGGCGCTGTGCCGACTGGCCGCGCACGATGCAACGGTCGTGCCCCTGGGACAGCCCGACGAGTTGCAGCTTCAGGTCGTACTGGTCCGACCAGAACCAGGGCACGGTCTGGTTGGGTTTGGCCTGGCCGCACAGCCAGGCCGCGGCCGAGCGGGCCTGTTCCAAGGCGTTGGGCACCGACTCCAGCCGCAGCGCGCGGTCGTACAGCGCGACGTGCTGGACCGTGCAGTCACCGGCGGCGACGATGTCCGGGTCGGCGGTGACCGAGCAGGCGTCCACCGGGATGCCCTGGTCGCTGCCCAGCCCGGCGGCGCGGGCGGCTTCGGTGTTGGGCAGCATGCCAATGCCCGCGACCACCAGGTCGGCGGGCAAGGCGGTGCCGTCGGCCAGTTCCACCTGCACGATGCGGCCGCCTGCGCAGTGCACGCGGGCGACGGTGGCGCCGGTGCGCAAGGCGACGCCGGCGGCGCGGTGGGCGTCGGCGACGAAATCGGACATGGCCTGCCCGGCCACCCGGGCCAGCAGGCGCGGTTGTGCCTCCAGCACCGTGACCTGGGCGCCCAGGCTGCGGGCGGACGCCGCCACCTCCAGCCCGATGTAACCGCCGCCCACCACGACCAGCCGGCTGTCGGGCCGCAGGCCCGCCCGCAGCGCGTCGGCGTCGGCCCGGGTGCGCAGGGACAGCAGGTTGCTGGGCGGGTGCTCGGGGTCCATGCCTTCGCACACCCAGGGGCGGGCCCGCCCGCCGGTACACAGGGCCAGCTTGGCGTAGGGGATGCGTTCGCCGTCGGTCAGTTCGACCGTGTGCGCTGCGCGGTGAATCGCCCGGACCCGTGTGCCCAGACGCACGCGGACGCCGGCGGTGGCGTAGGCTTCGGGCTGGCGCAAGGCCAGGGCCGCGGCGTCGGTCTGGCCCAGCAGGTAGGCCTTGGACAGGGGCGGGCGTTGGTAGGGCAGGTCCGGCTCGTCGCCGAGCAGCAGGATGTCGCCGGTCCAGCCTTGTTGGCGCGCGGCCAGGGCCAGTTCGCTGCCGGCGTGGCCGGCGCCGACGATGACAAGTCCAGGGGTGGAGTGCATGGGGCGTGGGGTGGGGTTCATGGGAGGGGGTGGGTTCAGGCGTCCCACAGGCCGACGATGGACACCGAGCAGACGTTCTGCGACGGTTGGCCGCCCAGGTTGTGGGTGAGCCCGAGGCTGGGCTGGGACAGTTGCCGCGGGCCGGCGCGGCCCTGCAGCTGCAGGTACACCTCGTACAGCATGCGGATGCCGCTGGCCCCGATCGGGTGGCCGAAGCATTTGAGCCCGCCGTCGATCTGGCAGGGCAGGCGGCCCTCGGCGTCGAAGGCGCCGTCCAGCACGTCGCGGTAGCCTTGGCCCGGCTCGGACAGCCCCAGGTCTTCCATGGTGACCAGTTCGGTGATCGAGAAGCAGTCGTGCACCTCGGTCAGGCTCAGCTGCTCGCGCGGGCGTTCCAGCCCGGCCTCGGCGTAGGCCCGGCGGGCGGCCACGCGGGTGGTGTGGACGTGGCTGCCGTTCCAGCCGTTGCCCTGCATTTCCCACCCGTTGGAGGTGACCAGCTGCAGGGCCTTGAACGCGACCGGGTCGCGCTTGCCCAGGCCGCGCGCGATGTCCGGTGTGGTCACGATCACCGCCGCCGCGCCGTCGGACACGCCGCAGCAGTCGTACAGGCCCAGCGGTGCGGCGATGATCGGGGCCTTGAGGCACTGCTCCTCGGTGATCGGTTTTTGCAGGTGGGCCTTGGGGTTTTTGGCGCCGTTGGCGTGGCTTTTGACCGACACGTGCGCCAGGGCGCGCTTGAGCAGGGCGGCGTCCACCCCGTGTTGGTGGCGGTAGGCGCTGGCCAATTGGGCGAAGTTGGCCGGCGCCACCGCGTTCGGGTACCACTGCGGGATGTAGGTGCCCACCGTGGCCACGGGCAGGCCTGCGTAGCCGGTGTCCTTGAGTTTTTCCACGCCCAGCGCGATGGCGATGTCGCAGGCGCCGGCCGCCACCGCGTACACCGCGCCGCGGATCGCTTCGGAGCCGCCGGCGCAAAAGTTTTCCACCCGCGTCACCCCGATGTTGGGCAGCCGCAACGCGATGCCCATGGGCGTGCCGCCGCGGCCGGTGCCGACGTCGTCCATGTGGGTGGAAAACCAGGCGGCGTCGAGCTGTTCGGGGGCGATGCCGGCGTCGGCCATCGCCTCGGTGTAGGCCTCGACCATGAGGTCCTCGGGGCTGGCGTTCCAGCGCTCGCCGAACTGCGAGCAGCCCATGCCGAGGATGACGACTTTGTTCTTGATGCCTGTGGCCATGGGGGCTCCCGTCAGGGTTGGGAAGGAACGTTGCGCACCGGGGTGGCTTTCCAGAAATAGCGGGTGAAGCCGCGCCGGTCGTCCACGTCTTTGATGCGGAACACCAGGTCCATGGCGGTGCCGGTGTCCACCTCGCCCACGTCCAGGTCGGTGAAATCCATCAACAGGCGGCCGCCGCCTTCGAAGTCGATCTGGCCGTAGTGGTGCGGTGGCGCCGGGTGCCAGGACAGGTATTCGGCCGACCAGCTCAGCACGCGCGCGGCCCGGTCGGCCAGCGGGTGGGGTTCCTGGGTGTCCAGCAAGGGCTGGCCGGGGTCGAGCGAGAGCCGGCTGGGCGGGAAGTGCACGCTGCCGCTGACCCGGCAACGCCCGCCCACCAGACCGAGCAGGGCGCTGCGGTGCCGCCAGGCGGTGCTGAGGGCGGTTTTTTTGTCCTGCTCGCCGCGCATGCCGCGCTCCAGGGCCAGGAGCCCTTTGAAGGCCAGAAATTTGCTGTAATGCCGCTCCGGGGTGCCGCGTGCCAGCCACCCGGACACACCCCGCGCCGGGCGGAAGGCGCGCACCGCCTCGGTGACCCGAAACACCAGGGCCTCGGCCCCGCTGCCGAACTGCGCCACCACAACCACCGCGCCGGGTTGGGCCCGCTCCAGCGTGTGGGCCAGCATCAACAGGGCGTGTGGCGTGCCGGTGTCGCCCACGCTCTGGGCCAGGTTGTCCACCACCGCACCCGCCGGCAGACCGCAGGCCTGTGCCAGCTGCGCGTCCAGCTTGGCAAAGGGGGTGGGGCAGATGAAATGGTCCACTGCGGACGGGGCCACCCCGGCGTGGGCCAGCGCCTGGCGGATCGCCTGGGGCACGAGGCGGCCCACGCCTTCTTCGCGCACCCAGCGCTCTTCCCAGTGGTAGTCCACCGTCGCGCCCGTGGCCCGGAAGTGGTCGATGAAGTCCACCGACACGGTGCCGCTGCCCAGCCATTCGGCCAGCACCGGTCCGTCGCCCAGCACCAGCGCGGCGGCGCCGTCGCCGTAATCCAGTTCCTGGGTGCTGCCCGCCCGGGTTTGGCGCTGGTCCGCCGCCAGCACCAGGGTGTGGCCCAGCCCGGCCCGTGCCCGGGCCAGGCCCTGGGACACCGCCGACAGCCCGATGCGCGGTGTGCCGCAGAGGTCCAGGGTTTCGATCGATTCGTCCAGCCGCAGGGCACCGGCGGCGATACCGGCGTTCAGGCGTTCGGCAAAGGGCAGGGTGTTGGAGGCCAGCAGCAGCCCGCGCAGGTGCTGGCGCTCCGCGCCCAGGCAGTCCCGGGCGGCGGCCACGGCCAGGGTCACGCTGTCTTCGTCCCAGTTGGCCACAGAGCGGCTGCCCTGGCGGCCGCACAGGTGCGGGGCGTACCAGGCGTTGGCCTCGGTCACGGCCTGGCGCAGCAGCCGCAGTCGGGGGATGTAGCCGCCGTAGGCGGTGATGCCGATCATGTCGGACTCCTTGTGGGGGTGGGCGCCACACCCAGGTGTGTGGCCAAAAACCGCCCGCCGGCGGCGAGGGCCAGGCGGGCATCGGGGAGGTCGGCGGGGTACTGCTGGAACACGTGGACCATGCCGGGCCAGACCTGGCACTGCGCCTGGCCGCCAGCCTCGCCCACCCGCTGCGCCAGGTCTTCGGAGTCGCTGACCAGCGTTTCGCGCTCGCCCACCTGCAACAGCAGGGGCGGCAGCGCGCCCAGGGCGTCGGGCGCGGCCAGCAGCGGCGAGGCCATCGGGTCGCGCGGGTTGTGGGCCTGGCCCAGGTAGTTCCGCGCCAGCGCCAGCATCATGGGCCGCTGGTGGATCGGGTCCAGCGCCGCCCGTGTGGTGTAGCTGCTGCCGGAGGCGGTCATGTCCGTCCACGCGGACATGACCCAGGCGGCCGCCGGCCTGGGCTGGCCGGCGCCTTGCAGCGCCAGCAGCAGGGCCAGGGCCAGGCCGCCACCGGCCGAGTCGCCGGCCACGGCGGTGTGTGGGCCGGTCACGCCCTGTGCCTGCAGCCAGCGCATCACCGCCAGCCCGTCTTGCACCGGCGCGGGGTAGCGGTGTTCGGGCGTCATCCGGTAGTCCACGCCCAACACCCGCACCCCGCTGGCCGCGGACAGCGCTGCCATGAGTTCGCGGTGCGAAGCGAGCGAACCGACCTGGAACCCGCCGCCGTGCAGGTAGACCACGGTGCGGTCGCTGCGCGTGTCCGGGGCCTGCACCCACGCGCAGCGCACGCCGCCGGCATCGACCGGCGTCACCATGGCGTCCACCGGGGTGTCGAACAGGGCGTCCCAGTCGGTCCGCATCTGGGCCACGGGGGTGTCGCGGCCCCAGCGGGCGTAGGTGGCGCGGACGCGTGCGACCACGGCCTCCACCGGGTCGGGGTGGGGCCGGCTCATGCGCCGCACCCCATGCCGCCCGACACGCCCAAGGCCTCGCCGGTGATGAAGCCGGCCGCCTCGGAGGCCAAAAACGCCACGGCCGCGGCGACCTCGTCTGGGGTGCCCAGGCGGCCGGCCAGGGTGGCGCCGGTCATCGCGTGCAACAACTTCTCGCCTTGGGCGGCCACCCCCCGGTGCACCATCGGGGTGTCGATCGGCCCCGGCGCGACCACGTTGGCGGTGATGCCCTGCCGCCCGTTTTCACGGGCGATCGAGCGGGTGAACGCGATCACCCCGCCCTTGGCGGCGGCGTAAACCGCTCCGCCCCGGGAGCCGAGGCGCCCGGCCTCCGAGGCGACGTTCACGATGCGGCCATAGCCCGCCGCTTGCATCGCTGGCAACACGGCGTGGGTGGTGTTCAGCACCGCCTCCAGGTTGACGGCCAGCAGGCCCCGCCAGTCGGCTGGGGTGGTGTGGGTGAAGAAGGCGTGCTGGTCGGCCCCGGCGGCGTTGACCAGCACGTCGAACGGCCCGTGGGCCTCGACCGCTGTGCGCACCCGCTCAAAGTCGGTCACGTCCAGCGCAACCGCGGTGGCGTCGCAGGTCGCGGCGCGGCGCTCGGCGGCTTCGCCGTCCAGGTCGGCCAGCACCACCGCCAGGCCTTGCTGCCGCAAGCGCTGCACCACCGCCCAACCGATGCCACTGGCCCCACCCGTCACCAGTGCGCGGCGCAGTGGCGGGTGGCTTGCGTTCGGGGTGGCCATTCAGCGCCCCGTGAAAATCGGGGACCGCTTTTCGATCACGGCCGACAGGCCCTCGCGCGCGTCGGCCGTGCCCGACAGGCGCGCTTGGGTGTGGTTTTCTTCGGGCATGGCCTGCTCCACCCCTTGGCCCAGACCGCTCCACAGCAGGCGCTTGGTGTTGGCCAGCGCCGCCGGCGCGCCCTGCGCCAGTTGTTGCGCCAGGGCCAGCGCCTCGGCGTGCAGGCGGTCGTCGGCCACCACCCGGGTCACCAGGCCCATGGCCAGCGCCTCGGCGGCGCCGATCACGGGGTTGAGCATCAGGATTTCGGTGGCTTTGCGCAAGCCGACCAGCTGTGTCAGGGTGACCGACACGCCCGCGTCCGGCACCATCGCCACCCGGGTGGCGCCGGCCAGGAATTTGGCCGATTCGCCCGCCACCACGAAGTCCGACGAGCACACCAGCCCCATGCCGCCGCCGCCGGCGGCAAAGCCCTGGACCGCGGTCACGACCGGCGGGTTCAAACGGATCAGCAGCGACGCGACCGCCTGCAGCGCCGAGGTGACGACGCGGATGTAGTCCGGCAAGGCCTCGCCTTTGGCCAGGAAGGTGTGCACGTCGCCCCCGGCGCAGAAGTTTTTGCCTTCGCCGGTGAGCAGCACGGCCCGCACGCGCCCGTCGCCGTGCACCTGCAGCAGTGCGTCGTGCAGGGCGCGCAGCAACGCCAGGTCCATGCCGTTGGCCGAACCGGGGCGGTTCAGGTGCACGTGGGCCACGCCGTCGGCGTCTGTGCGCAGCAGCACGGGACCGTCGGCGATGGAGGTGTCGGGGGGCGGAGGGAGAGAGGTGGGCATGTGCGTCCAGTCTGGGGGGTAAGACAGGGGCCGATGGCTCGGCCGCCGAGGTCTGCGCGGGGGGCAGTCGGGCGGCCGGGGTGTCGTCTCCTGTGGGTGTTTTTCGGTGGGCCTGTGTGCAATAATAGTCCGACAGGACGGACTATGTCAACATCGGGTGCTGCACCCATTTCGCCAGGAGACACCATGCCAAAAATTGTTTTTGTTGACCACTTGGGCCAGCGCTACGAGACCGAAGCCCCCGTTGGGCGCAACCTGATGCAGGTGGCCCTGGACAACGCGGTGCCCGGCATCCTGGGCGACTGCGGCGGCGCCTGCAGCTGCGCCACCTGCCACGCTTACATCGACCTGGCTTGGAGCGCGCATTTGCCCGACAAGTCGGCCACCGAAACCTTCATGTTGGAGGCGGTGCTGGACGAGCGCCCCACCAGCCGCCTGTGCTGCCAGATCAAGGTGCAGCCGGCGCTGGACGGCCTGTGTGTGGAGCTGCCGGCCGAGCAGGCCTGAGCCCGTCGCCAGGCTTGGCGGCGGGCCGGTGTGCGCTTCAGCGCCCGGTGAAGCGCGGCGGGCGTTTGGCCTGGAACGCCGCCAGGCCCTCGCGCATGTCGTGGCTGGACTGGTGGGCGCGCAGCGTCTCGGCCTCCAGTCGCAAGGCATCCGGCAGGTCCAATGCCAGGCCTTGGTTGACCAGCGCCTTCATGCGCTGCAGGCCCAGTGGGCTCTTGGCCGCGATCTGGGCGACCAGTTGCGTGGTGGCGTCGAGCAGTTGGTCGTCGTCCACCACCCGGTGGACCAGACCCGACGCCACCAGTTCGGCCGCCGGCACGGTTTCGCCTGTGAACAACAGGTACTTGGCGAGGTGTGCTCCCACGGCGCGGGGCAACCGGGCCGAGGCGCCCGCCCCGGGAACGAGTCCGTAGGTGGCATGTCCATCGCCCAAACGGGCGCTGCGTGCCGCCAGGACCAGGTCGCAGCAAAGGATCAGCTCCAATCCGCCCGCCAGTGCCAGTCCGTTGACCATGGCCACGACCGGTTTGGGGAAGCGCTCCAAGCGGTTCAAGGTGGCGTTCAGACGGCCCAAAAAAGCGTCGGCCGTGCCCTCGGCATGGATCGCTTTCAGGTCGGCTCCTGTACAAAAGGCCCGGCCGGCCCCGGAAATGACCACGCAGCGGACGGTGGCGTCGTCCTGGACCGCATCGAGTCCGCTTTCAATCAGGTGCAGGGTGTCGCTGTTCAGCGCGTTCAGTGCGTCGGGCCGGTTGAGCTGCAGCCACAGGGCGCCATCGCGGATGGCGTGGGTGACACACCGCGCCACCGGCGCAGGCGCCAGGTCCCGGTGGGCGAGGTCATGGGGGCTGGTCATCGGAAGAGAATACGGGATTCGGCCCGCATCGCCAAGCGGCGTTCTGTCGGGTACCGTGATGCCCCCGACCTCTGGAGTTGCCATGAACCTTGCTCAGTTGCTGTTGCGTCAGGCCCGCGTGGCTGGCGATCGGATCGCGATCCTCGAGGGCACCCAGCCCTGGGCCACGCACGCCCAGTGGGCCCAGCGCAGCGCCAGCCTGGCCCAGCACTTCCAGGCCGCAGGCCTGCAGGCCGGTGACCGCGTGCTGCTTTTCATGCGCAACCACCCGCGGTACCTGGAGGTGCTCTGGGCCGCCTGGTGGGCCGGCCTTGTGGTGGTGCCCGTCAACGCCAAGCTGCACCCGACCGAGGTGGCCTGGATCGTCGAAAACGCCCAGGCCCGCTGGGCCTTCGTCACCTCGGACGTGGCCCCCGATCCGATCGCGGGACTGGAGCGACAGGTGGACGTCGAATCGCCCGAAGCCGCTGCGCTGTTCATGGGACGGCCGGATCTGGCCGACGCCGTGCCCTGGCCCAGCCGCCCGGACGACACCGCCTGGCTGTTCTACACCAGCGGCACCACCGGGCGGCCCAAGGGCGTGATGCTCACCCACCGCAACCTCATGACGATGGGGCTGACCTACTTCGTGGACGTGGACCCGGTCGGGCCTGGGGACGCCATGGTGTACGCCGCGCCCATGTCGCACGGTTGTGGGCTCTACGCCATTCCCCACCTGATGGCGGGGGCGCGCCATGTGGTCCCGGCCTCGGGCGGCGTCGATCCCGCCGAACTGTTCGCCCTGGGCCGGGCGCTCGGGCCGCTGTCCACCTTTGCCGCGCCCACGATCGTCAAGCGCCTGGTCGAACACGCCGAAGCCCAGGGTTTGACGCCCGACGGCTGCTCGGCCTCTTTCAAGACGGTGGTTTATGGCGGGGCCCCCATGTACCTGGAGGACATCCGGCGGGCGCTGCGCGTCATGGGCCCCCGCTTTGTGCAAATCTACGGCCAGGGGGAAACCCCGATGGTGGGCACCGTGCTGTCGCGGGTGCACCTGATGGACGCCGCCCACCCCCGCCACCTGGCGCGGCTGGCGTCGGTCGGGACGGCGCAAGCCCCGGTGGAGATCCGGGTGGTGGATGAGCGCGGACGGGCCCTGCCCACCGGGGAGATCGGTGAGGTGCTGGTGCGCGGGGATTCGGTCATGGCCGGCTATTGGCGCAACCCCCAAGCCAGCGCGCAGGCCCTGCGTGACGGCTGGCTGTGGACCGGCGATGTCGGCTGCCTGGACGCTGACGGTTTCTTGACGCTGAAGGACCGCAGCAAGGATCTGCTGATCAGCGGGGGGGCCAACATCTACCCCCGCGAGGTGGAAGAGGTGCTGCTGACCGCCGCGGGTGTGGCGGAGGTGGCCGTGGTGGGCGGCCCCGACCCGGAATGGGGCGAGGTGGTGGTGGCGTTCGTGGTGGCCAAGGCAGGCGCCGCCCCCACGGCCGACGCCCTGGATGCGCACTGTCTGGAGCGCATCGCCCGCTTCAAACGGCCCAAGCGCTATGTGTTCGTGCCCGAACTGCCCAAGAACCACTACGGCAAGGTCCTCAAGACGGCGCTGAGGGCGCAACTGCAAGGGCAGGCCGCATGACCGGTGCCTCAGCCACACCCCACCGCACCCCCATGCGCCTGGCGCTTGTTGTTAAACCCGAAACCCGATCCGCCGCTCCACAACGCCGGTCGCTGCACCTGCGTCGGAACGGCCCCACACACGCACTGGAGCCTGCATGAACAAACGCGATTTTCTGAGCGCTTCTGCCCTGATCGGGGTCGGCGGCTTGCCGCCCGCGCCTGCGCTGGCTGCCACGGCCAGGCCAGGCCCGACCCTGTTGACCGTGGGCGGTTTGGTGCCCCAGGGCAACCGGCCCGCGTTGGACCCGGCGCTGGACCAGATGCTGTTCAAGCAGGGTGTCAGGTTTGGCCAGGCCCACACCTTCGATGCCGCGGCTTTGCAACAACTGCCCAAGGTCAGCATCCGCCCCACCTTGGAGTACGACGCCAAGGAGCACATCCTCACCGGCCCAACGCTGCTCAGCGTGCTGTCGGCCGCAGGCGTCAAACCCGACCCCGGGCTGCGCCTGGGCATGCGCGCGGTGGACGGGTACAACGTCATGATCAGCGTGGCCGATGTCGCGGCCTACCGCATGGTCTTGGCCACCCACATCGACGGCCAACCGATGGGGCTGGGCAGCCTGGGCCCCCAGTGGGCGGTGTACGATGCGGACCGGCTGGCCGCTTTCAAAGACAAACCTCTCAATGAGCGCTTTGGCTTGTGTCCCTGGGGGGTCTATTACATCGACGTGGCCCCAGGCTGAGGCCCCCCAGTGGCACTGCGCCGACCAGCCACAGCAGCCCCACCATCCATGGGGGCTGTCCGCCTCCGACCGCATGCTCGATAGGCTGTCCCACGGATACAACCGGCACTGGTTCAAGCCTTGCGCAGGTGTCGACGAGCACTTTCACGCCATCGGCACCGCACGCAAGGTGCAGCACCCCTTGGTGCAAAAACTGCTGGCTCAGGCTGTGACCCGCTGGTGGCCGGGACGGCGGGTTGATGCACCCGGCCCACAGGGGGCGCGTGAAGCGTGTGCCACAGAGAAAGCGGGGGAGGAGAGAGGGGAAATCGGGACGCAGAGCCCAGGCAAAGCAAACCGAGCGGGTCGTCAACCCCAGGGGAAGCGGGGTTTCGGGCAAAGAAAAGGCCCTCGTGGTGTGAGGGCCTGGACTGGCTGGCGGAGAGAGAGGGATTCGAACCCTCGATACAGTGAAACTGTATACGGGATTTCGAGTCCCGCGCATTCGACCACTCTGCCATCTCTCCAGGTGCCGAAGCTCGCATTCTAGCAGCACCGCGCGGGGTGTTGCCGCGCGCCCTGGCTTATTCGGCGTCGCGCAGCGCTTGCAGCGCGGTTTCTGCCTCGGCCGCGCTGGCACCGTCCGCCACCGGCGCCAGGGTGTGCAGGTCCGGGCAGGCGGCGTAGCCCTGGGTTTTCAGTCGGGCAATGGCCTGCCCCGCGTCTTTGGGCGAGGCGCAGCCCACGCTTTGCAGCAGCACCCGGCCTTTGGCATCGGCCAGCTTGAAGTAGAACAGACCATCCTTCTCGCGGTACTGCTTGAAGGTGGGTAGTGCTGCCTTGTCGGCCTTGTCGGCCTTGTCGGCCTTGGCGGCGGCCGGTGCGGCGCTGGCCTGCAACGGGCGCAGCCCCATCGCGTGTCGCACCCGCGCCGTGAAGGGCGTGGCCACCGCGCGGGCCTTCACCGCGCCGGCCTGCAACATGGCTTCCACCTTTTCCGGGTGGGCCATCAGTTCGTTGTAGGTGGCGCGCATGGGCGCGATTTCGCGGTCGATGCGCTCGAACAGCTGCTGTTTCGCATCGCCCCAGGCGATGCCGTCGGCGTAGGCTTGGGCGAACGCGGCGGTTTCTTCGGGCGTGGCGAAGGCCTGGTAAATCTGGAACAGCGCCGAGCCTTCGGTCTGCTTGGGCTCGCCTGGCATTTTGGAGTCGGTGACGATGCCCAGGATCTGCTTGCGCAACTGCTCCGGGGGCGCGAACAGCGGGATCACGTTGTCGTAGCTCTTGCTCATTTTGCGGCCGTCCAGGCCGGGCAGGGTGGCCACGCTCTCTTCGATCACCGCGTCGGGCAGGGTGAAGTGCTCGCCGTACAGGTGGTTGAAGCTGCTGGCCATGTCGCGCGCCATTTCGATGTGCTGTACCTGGTCGCGCCCCACCGGCACCTGGTGGGCGTTGAACATCAGGATGTCGGCCGCCATCAGCACCGGGTACATGAACAGGCCGGCGCTCACGCCGTCGTCCGGCTCGGTGCCGGCGGCGGCGTTCTTGTCCAGCATCGCCTTGTAGGCGTGGGCGCGGTTCAGCAGCCCCTTGCCGCAGACGCAGGTCAAAAACCAGGTCAGCTCCGGGATCTCGGGCACGTCCGACTGGCGGTAGAACGTCACGTCGGCCGGGTTCAGGCCGCAGGCGATCCAGGTGGCCGCAATCTCCAGCGTGGAGTGTTGCAACCGCCCCGGATCCTGGGTGGAGATCATGGCGTGGTAGTCGGCCAGGAACAGGAAGCTGTCCACCCCCGGCTGGCGGCTGGCGCGCACCGTGGGGCGGATGGCGCCGACGTAGTTGCCCAGGTGGGGGGTGCCGGTGGGTTTGATGCCGGTGAGAACGCGCACTTGGCTCATGGTGGAAAGCAGCAGACGAAAACTTGGGAGGTAAATGAGGTCAGAACAGCAGCCAGCGCAGCGGCGTCAGCAGGCCTTCCAGCAGCCCGGCGGTCAGGCCCATCAGCGGGCGCAGCCAGTAGGTGCCCAGGAGGCCGGTCAGCACCAGCCCGAGCACGATGAAAAAGCCGAACGGCTCCACGCGCGACACCGCCAGCGCGGGCCGCATGGGCAGCAGGCCCACCAGAATGCGCCCGCCGTCCAGCGGCGGCAGCGGGAACATGTTCAGGGCGAACAGCACCAGGTTGACGCTCAAGCCCCCTTGCGCCATTTTCAGGAAGAACACCTCCTCCACCCCGGTGGCGCGCATCAGGTAGTACAGCACCAGCCAGACCACCGCCTGCACCAGGTTGGCGGCCGGGCCGGCCAGGGCCACCCAGACCATGTCGCGTTTGGGCCGGCGCAGCCGCCCAAAATTCACCGGCACCGGCTTGGCGTAGCCGAACAGGAAGGCGCCGCCGGTGGCGAACAGCAGCAACAGCGGCATGGCCACCGTGCCCATCGGGTCGATGTGCTTGAGCGGGTTGAGCGTGATGCGCCCCAGCATGTAGGCGGTGTTGTCGCCGAAGTGGCGCGCCGCGTAGCCGTGCGCAGCCTCGTGCACGGTGATGGCAAACAGCACCGGGATGGCGTAGATGGCCACTGTCTGGATGATTTGGGCAAAGTCCATGCGCCGATTGTCCCTTACCGGCGCTTCACAGGCCCAGCGCGGCCAGTGGGCCGGCGCCTTCGCGCAGCACCTCGGCGTCGCCGCCGGTGCCCATGGGCGTGAGGTCCACCACCGTGGTGGGCGCCAGCGGGCAGGCGCCGGCGTCCAACACGCCCGCCAGGTCGTGCTCGAAGCGTTCGCGGATCTCGTGCGCGTCGTTCAGCGGCTCGGTCTCGTCCGGGGGAATCAGCGTGGTGGCCAGCAGGGGGCCGCCGTGCAGGGCCAGCAGCTCCTGCAGCGCGCGGTGGTCGGGCACGCGCAGGCCGATGGTTTTGCGCGACGGGTGGCTGACGCGGCGCGGCACCTCTTTGCTGGCCTCCAGCACGAAGGTGTAGGCGCCGGGCGTGCCCAGCTTGAGCAGGCGGTACTGGCGGTTGTCCACCCGGGCGTAGTTGGCCAGTTCGCTCAGGTCGCGGCACAGCAGCGTCAGGTGGTGCTTGTCGTCCACCCCGCGGATGCGGCGCAGCCGGTCGGCGGCGGCCTTGTCGTCCAAGTGGCAGACCAGGGCGTAGCTGGAGTCGGTGGGCACGGCCAGCACGCCGCCCTTGTGCAGCAACTGCACGGCTTGCTTCAGCAGCCGGGCCTGGGGGTTGTCGGGGTGGACTTCAAAAAACTGCGACATGGGGCGATTGTCCCACTCCCGGCGGTGGCGGGCCGGTTGATTCAGGTCCGGGCTTGGGGGGACCGCGCCGCCAGCCAGGCCATGGTGGCGCCGCAGGCGGCGATCAGGGCGATGCCCCACCACTCCAGCGCACCCGGCACGTGGTCGAACACCAGCCAGCCGGCGAACAGGGCAAAGCCGATCTGCACGTACAGGTAGGGTGCCAGCACCCCGGCCGGGGCCCGGGCAAAGGCCTGGATCAGCAGAAAGTGGCCGACGGTGCCCATCAGCCCGGCCAGGCCGAGCAGGGCGGCGGTGCGCAGGTCGTCGATGACCTGCCAGATCCACGGCAGCGCCAGGCTGATGAGCAGCGCGCCAGTCCAGCCGGTGTAAAAGTGCAGCGTCATGGCGTCTTCGGTGCGGGCCATGCGGCTGGTCAGGATCTGGAACACCGCGTAGGCCAGCGTCATCACCAGGGGCAGCGCCACGGCCCAGCCGATGGCCTGCCCGGTGGGCTGGATCACCAGCAGCGCGCCGCCGAAGCCGCCCAACACCAGCGCCCAGCGCAGCAGGTTGGCGGGCTCTTTCAGGAACACCGCGGCCAGCAGCGTGACCACCAGCGGCGTCAGCATGATGATGGCGGTGAACTCGCCCAGCGGCATGTAAATGAGGCTGAAAAAGCCCAGGGTGCTGACCAGCAGCAGCAGCGCCCCGCGCAGCAGGTGCAGCCAGGGGTGCTGGGTGCGCAGGGAACGCCAGCCGCGGGTGGGCAGCACAAAGCCGGCCATCACCACCGCCTGGAACAGGTAGCGGAACCACACCACCAGCAGCACCGACACGCTGGCGCTGAGGAACTTGACCGTGGCGTCCAGCGTGGCAAAGCAGGCCACCGCCAGGATGAGGAACACCACCCCCTGCAGGGGGCGGGCGTAGACGTGGCCGCTCACTGCACGCGGTCGGCGATCAGCTCCCACACCGGGGTGAGGCGGCCTTCCAGGTAGGGCAGGGCGCCCAGGTCGGTGTGGCTTTCGTCGGGGCTGTGGAAGTCGCTGCCGCGCGAGGCGGCCAGACCGAACTCGATCGCCAGGTCGGCGTACTTGCCGTATTCGCTGGGCGCGTGGCTGCCGGTGACCACCTCCACCCCCTGGCCGCCGTGCTCCTTGAACTCGGAAAACAGCGCGTACTCCTGGGTGGCGCTGTGGCTGTAGCGCGCCGGGTGGGCGATCACGGCCACGCCGCCGGCCTCGCGGATCCAGCGCACCGCGTCGCCCAGCCTGGCCCAGCGGTGCGGCACGAAGCCGGGTTTGCCTTCGGTCAGGTATTTGCGGAACACCTCGTTGGTTTCGCGGCACACGCCGCTTTCCACCAAGAAGCGCGCGAAGTGGGTGCGCGAGATCAGCTCCGGGTTGCCCACGTATTTGAGCGCGCCTTCGTAGGCGCCAGGGATGCCGGCCTTGGCCAGTTGTTCGCTCATTTCCTGGGCGCGCTCGCCACGGCCGCCACGGGTGGCGGCCAGGCCTTGCAGCAGGGCCGGGTGGTCGGGGTCGAAGCCCAGGCCGACGATGTGCACCGTGACGCTGGCGAAGGTCACCGACACCTCCACCCCGGTCAGGTAGCGCAGGCCCAGCGCCTGCGCCGCCGCGCGGGCGCGGTGCTGGCCGCCGACCTCGTCGTGGTCGGTCAGCGCCCACAGCTCCACCCCGTTGGCGTGGGCGCGCGCGGCCAGGGCCTCGGGCGTCAGGGTGCCGTCGGACACGGTGGAGTGGCAGTGGAGGTCGGCGTTCAAAATGCTCATAGCGGGTTCATTTTAGGGCGCCGGCTAAACTCCTGCCGTGTCGCTCTTCAAATCCGCCTCGCTCGTTTCCCTGCTCACCCTGGCGTCCCGCATCACGGGGCTGGTGCGGGAACTGCTCATCGCCGCCACCTTCGGCGCCAGCGCCCTGACCGACGCCTTCAACGTCGCCTTCCGCATCCCCAACCTGCTGCGGCGGCTGTTCGCCGAGGGTGCCTTCAGCCAGGCTTTTGTGCCGGTGCTGGCCGCCAGCCGCGAAAAAGACGGCGACGCTGCCACCCAGCTGCTGATCGACCAGGTGGCCACGGTGCTGGCCTGGGCGCTGACGGCCACCTGCGTGCTGGGCGTGGCCGCCGCGCCGGTGCTGGTGTGGGCCATGGCCGCCGGCCTGCAGCAAAACCCGCGGGGTTTTGACGTGGCGGTGGTGCTGACCCGCTGGATGTTCCCCTACATCGGCTTCATGTCGCTGGTGGCGCTGGCGGCGGGGGTGTTGAACACCTGGAAGCGGTTTGCCGTGCCGGCGGCCACCCCGGTGCTGCTGAACGTGGCCATGATCGGCGCGGCCGGCTGGGGCGCGCCCTGGTTCGCGGCCCAGGGCTGGGAGCCGATTTACGCCCTGGCCGGCGGGGTGATGCTGGGCGGCGCCCTGCAGCTGGGTGTGCAGCTGCCGGCGCTCCAGCGCCTGGGGCTGCTGCCGCGCATCGGCCTGTCGTGGGGCGCGGTGCGCGCCGCCTGGCGCCACCCGGGCACGCAGCGCATCACCACCCTCATGCTGCCGGCCTTGCTGGGCGTGAGCGTGGCGCAGATCTCGCTGCTCATCAACACCCAGATCGCGTCGCACCTGGTCACCGGCAGCGTGAGCTGGCTGACCTACGCCGACCGGCTGATGGAGTTCCCCACCGCCATGCTGGGCGTGGCCTTGGGCGTGGTGCTGCTGCCGCAGTTGTCGGCCGCGCGCGCCGCCGACGACGCCGAGCGCTACAGCGGCCTGCTGGACTGGGGCCTGCGCTGGGTGGTGCTGCTGGCCGTGCCCTGCGCCATCGCCTTGCTGACCTTTGCCCGGCCGCTGGTGGCGGTGCTGTACCACTACGGCGCCTTCACCGGCGCCGACGTGCGCCAGACGGCGCTGGCGCTGATGGGCTACGGCGTGGGCCTGGTCGGCCTGATCGCCATCAAGGTGCTGGCGCCCGGGTTTTACGCGCGGCAGGACATCAAGACCCCGGTGAAGATTGCGGTGGTGGTGCTGGTCTTCACCCAGGCCATGAACGCGGTGCTGGTGCCGCACCTGGCACACGCCGGGCTGGCCCTGTCCATCGGGCTGGGGGCGTTGCTCAACGCCGGCTGGTTGCTGCTGGGCCTGCGCCGGCGCGGCGCCTACCGGCCACAGCCCGGCTGGGCCCCGTTCGGCCTGCAGGTGGTGGCGGCCAGCGCCTTGCTGGCGGTGTACCTGCTCTGGGCCGCCGGCCGGGTGGACTGGGTGCACGCGGTGGACGTGTGGGGCCGCATCGTCACTCTGGGGCTGACGGTGCTGGGCGCGGTGGCGGTGTACTTTGGCGTGTTGCTGCTGGCCGGTGTGCAGCTGCGCCAGTTTGTGCGAAAGTAAAGCATGCGCCTGCCCACCCAGCCCCCGTCACCGCTCGAATACTTCGCCGCCCTGGTGCAGGAGGACGACGGTTTCCCGCTGCTGGAAGCCACCGTGGCCGTGGCCATGGACGAGTACCCCGAGTTGGACGTGCAGACCGTGCTGGGCGACCTGGACCAGCTGCTGGCCCGGCTGCGCCGCCGCCTGCCGGCCGACGCCGGGCCGCTGCAGCGCCTGCGCCTGCTCAACCAGTTTTTCTTCCACGACCTGGGCTTTGGCGGCAACGTCAACCACTACCACGACCCCGACAACAGCTACCTCAACGTGGTGCTGCGCACCCGGCGCGGCATCCCCATCACCCTGGCGGTGCTGTGGCTGGAGCTGGCGCAGGGGCTGGGCCTGCCCGCACGGGGGGTGAATTTTCCGGGGCACTTCATGGTCAAGGTGCAGCTGCCGCAGGGGCAGGTCGTCATCGACCCGTTCACCGGTCAGTCGCTCGGCCGCGAGGACCTGGCCGACCGGCTCGAACCGTTCAAGCGCCGCCACGGGCTGGTCGATGAATTTGACGTGCCGGTGGGTCTGTACCTGCAGTCGGCGCCGCCGCGCGACATCCTGGTGCGGGTGCTGCGCAACCTGCAGGACATCCACCGCACGCAGGAGGACTGGCCGCGCCTGATCGCGGTGCTGGACCGGTTGCTGATCGTGCTGCCCGACGCCTGGGCCGATGTGCGCGACCGAGGCCTGGCCTGGGCCGAGTTGGGGGAGCCGGCGCGGGCCGTGCCCGACCTGGAGGCCTACCTGGCCCACGCCGACGACCCACTGGACGCCGACGCGATTGCCCTGCGCCTGCAGGAATTGCGCCGCGCCCTGAACTGAAGCGGCGTTTGTTTAAGCCTCAGGCCACCACCACCGGCGCGCCGTTGCCCTGCGCTGCGATGGCGCCGATGGTGTAGACCGTTTCCCCCAGGCCGCGCAGGGTGGCGGCCGTGGCTTCGGCGTGGGCCGCGTCCACCACCACCACCATGCCGATGCCGTTGTTGAAGGTGCGGTTCATCTCGATGTCATCGATGCCGGCGGTGGTTTGCAGCCAGGCGAACAGTTCGGTCTGCGGCCAGCTGCCTTTTTTCAGGTGCGCGGCGGTGCCTTCGGGCAGCACGCGCGGGATGTTTTCCAGCAGGCCGCCGCCGGTGATGTGGGCCAGCGCCTTGATCGGGTGCTGGGCCAGGGCGGCCAGCACGTTCTTCACGTACAGGCGGGTGGGGCGCATCACCGCTTCCTTGAAGGGCATGCCGTCCAGCGTGGCGGGCACGGTGCCGGCCGCTTCGGCGCGCTCGATGCACTTGCGCACCAGGCTGAAGCCGTTGGAGTGCACGCCGTGCGAGGCCAGGCCCAGCACCACGTCGCCGGCCTGCACGTTCTGGCCGGTCAGGATTTTGGATTTTTCGACCGCGCCGACGGCAAAACCGGCCAGGTCGTATTCACCGGCCGGGTACATGCCGGGCATCTCGGCGGTTTCGCCGCCGATCAGCGCGCAGCCGCTCAACTCACAGCCCTTGGCGATGCCGCCCACCACCGCGGCGGCGGTGTCCACGTCCAGCTTGCCGCAGGCGAAGTAGTCCAGGAAGAACAGCGGCTCGGCGCCCTGCACCAGCACGTCGTTCACGCTCATGGCCACCAGGTCGATGCCCACGGTGTCGTGCATGTTCCACTCGAACGCCAGCTTGAGCTTGGTGCCCACGCCGTCGGTGCCGCTCACCAGCACCGGTTCTTGGTAGCGTTTGGGCACCTCGAACAGCGCGCCAAAGCCGCCAATGCCGGCCAGCACGCCTTCGCGCATCGTCTTCTTGGCCAGCGGTTTGATGCGTTCAACCAAGGCGTCGCCCGCGTCGATGTCCACGCCGGCGTCTTTGTAGGAGAGGGGAGTCGTTGTCATAGGGGGAAGGCCGATAGAATTTGTGTGATTTTACGGGCCCCGCCATGACCACCCTTTTTCTGCCATGTCTCTGACCGCGACCCAAGCCCGTGCACTGGCCTGGCTGGCCCTGGCTGTGGCGGCGTGGTGGCTGCTGGGCGTGCTGGCCCCGGTGCTGCTGCCCTTTGTGGTGGCGGCGGTCATGGCCTACGCCCTGCAGCCCCTGGTGGACCGCTGGCACGCCCGCCGCGTGCCGCGCTGGCTCGGGGCCGGGCTGGCCATTGGCGTGTTCATGCTGGTGCTGCTGGCGGTGGCGCTGATGATCGTGCCGGTCGTCACCCGCCAGTTGCCGCTGCTGCGCGAGCAGATCCCGCCGCTGTTCGAGCAGTTCAACCTGTGGCTGGCGCCCTGGGCGCAGCGCCTGGGCGTCAACGCCGAGATCGACGTCGCCTTGGTGCGCGACCTGCTGCGCCGGTTGGTGTCCGGGCACGAAGGGGCGCTGGTCGATGGGCTGGTGTCCTCGCTGCGCATCGGCGGCAGCGCGGTGGCGGCGGTGCTGGGCAACCTGGTGCTCACCCCCATCGTGGCCTACTACCTGCTGCTGGACTGGGCCGGCCTGGTGGCGCGCACCAAGGCGCTGGTGCCGCCGCGCTGGCAGGCCCGCACCCAGCGCTTCCTCGATGAAACCGACGAGGTGCTGGGCCAGTACCTGCGCGGCCAGCTGCTGGTCATGGGCATTCTGGCGGTGTTTTACACCGTGGCCCTGGCCCTGGTCGGGCTCAACCTGGCGCTGCCCATCGGCGTGTTCACCGGCCTGGCGGTGTTTGTGCCCTACCTGGGGTTTGGCCTGGGGCTGGTGCTGGGCCTGCTGGCCGCGCTGTTGCAGTTCCAGACCCTGACCGGCGTGCTGCTGGTGGCGGCGGTGTACGGCGTGGGCCAGGTGGTCGAAAGCCTGTACCTCACCCCGCGCCTGCTCGGCGAGCGCATCGGCCTGCACCCCATCGTGGTCATTTTTGCGCTGATGGCCTTTGGCCACGTGTTCGGGTTTGTCGGCGTGCTGATCGCCCTGCCGGCCAGCGCGGTGTTGCTGGTGGCGGTGCGCCGCGTCCAGGCGCTGTACTTGGGCAGCGCGCTCTACACCCACGGCCAGCCCCCGGGCGAAGGAGGGGCCTGAGCCATGGAGCAGCTCGTCCTCGACATGGGCCTGGCGCCCCGGCCCACCCTGGCCAATTTCCTGGCCGATGGCAACCGGGACGCGCTGGCGCACCTGGCGCTGTGGGCCCACAACCCGCGGCGTGCGCCCGTGCCCACCTACCTGTGGGGCGGTGCCGGCGCCGGCAAAACCCATTTGCTGCAGGCGGTGCGGGCCGCGGTGCAGGCCCAGGGCGAGGCCGTGGGCTGGCTGGACGCGCGCACCCTGGCGCCGCCCGAGTTCGACGAACGCTGGACCGTGCTGGTGCTGGACGACTGCCACCTCTACACCGCTGGCCAGCAGGCGGTGGCGTTCAACTGGTTCGTCAACGCCATGGCCCCGGGCAGCGGCGCCGCGCGCTGGGTGCTGGCCGCCGGCGACCGCCCGCCGGCCGACCTGGCCCTGCGCGAAGACCTGCGCACCCGCCTGGGCTGGGGCCATGTGTTCCAATTGCAGGCGCTGGCCGAGGCCGAACGCCGCGCTGTGCTGCGCCGCGCGGCCGACGAGCGGGGCGTGTTCCTGAGCGACGAGGTGATGGATTTCGTGCTCAACCGCTTCTCGCGCGACCTGAGCAGCCTGATGGCCCTGCTCGACCAGCTCGACGGTTATGCCCTGCGCACCCAGCGGGCCATCACCATTCCCCTCATCAAGGCCATGCTCGAACACCCCTGAGCCGGCCCCACCCGACCCCTGTGCGCCCTGTGACCCCGACCGCCCCAACCCTGGCCCTGTTCGACCTGGACCACACCCTGCTGCCGCTCGATTCCGACTACGCCTGGGGCCAGTTCACCACCCGCATCGGCTGGACCGACCCGGTGGACTTCGCCCGCCGCAACGACGAATTCTTTGCCCACTACCAGGCCGGCACGCTGGACGTGCACGACTACGTGCGCTTCGCCATTGACGCGGTGCGGCGCCAGGGCCCCGAGGCCGCCCAGGCCGCGCACGCGCGTTTCATGCGCGAGGTCATCGCCCCCAACCTGCTGCCCCCGGCCCGCGCCCTGATCGAACAGCACCGCGCCGCCGGCGACGAGCTGGTCATCGTCACCGCCACCAACGAATTCGTCACCCGTCCCATCGCCCAGGCCCTGGGCGTGGCGGAGCTGGTCGCGGTGGAACTGGAGCGCGACGCCAGCGGCTGGTACACCGGCGAAATCCGCGGCACCCCCTCGTTCCGCGAAGGCAAGGTGGCCCGGCTGGAACAGTGGCTGGCCCAGCGCGGCTGGGGCTGGGACGACGTCCACACCACCTTCTATTCCGACTCCACCAACGACCTTCCCCTGCTGGAGAAGGTCCACACCCCGGTGGCGACCAACCCCGGCGCCGGGCTGCGCGCCATCGCCCAGGCGCGCGGCTGGCGCATCCTGGACCTGTTCCCCGACCACGCATGATCAAGCAATTCATCGACAAACTGCTGGGCAAGTCCAGCCCCCGCGGCAGCGCCAAGTTCGGCCGCCGCGAAGACGTGCCGGTCGCGGTGCACGGCATCGACCCGTCCCTGGTGGATGGCCGTGCGCTGGACGTGGTGCACACCCTCAAGCACGCGGGGTACGAGGCCTACATCGTCGGCGGCGCGGTGCGCGACCTGCTGCTGGGCCTGCGCCCCAAGGACTTTGACGTGGCCACCAGCGCCACGCCCGAGCAGGTCAAGGCCCTGTTCCGGCGCGCCTTCATCATCGGGCGGCGCTTTCGCATCGTGCACGTGGTCTATGGCCGCGGCCGCGAACACGAGGTGATCGAGGTGTCCACCTTCCGCGCCCACCTGGACAGCGCCGACGCCGAGCAGGTGCGCGGCAACGAGCGCACCCACAAGAGCGAGCTGGCCGGCATGAAGCACGCGGTGGACGCCAG